>NZ_JBWLUX010000017.1:0-136114 GCF_057784315.1 Mesorhizobium sp. CNPSo 4684
CGGTGGCGCCGGTTTCGGCGGCGTGGTCGGAATAGTTCAGCCCAATACAGATGAACTTGCCGGTGCCGGCAACGCAAGGGCCGAGCCGGGGCTTTCCGGACACCGCCGGCAGCGACTTCGGATCGAGCTTCGACAATGTCTCGAGCGACTCCGGATCGAGCGTCTTGCCGGCAATGTCAGGGACATGACCTGAAAGATCGCGGATCGTTCCATCCGCATCGAGCAGGCCGGGGCGCTCGCTCCCAACCTCGCCATAGCGCAGCAGTTTCATCTTGCTCTCCAAATTGCGGCCCAAGGCCGTTTTCAAACTCACTCAGCCAAAGCGACAGAGGGACTGGGCGGACTCTGGCTATCGGATCCGACCTCGGACAAGCCGGACTTTAGGTCTGCTCGATCCCGGACCTTCGGATCGGGAATAGTGCTCAGATCGACCAGCCACCGTCGATATTATAGGCCTGCCCCGACGTGTAGGTGGCGCCGGCGAGATAGACGGCCAGGTCGGCGATTTCCTCGGGCGTGCCGAGACGGCCCATCGGCTGACGGGCGATGAAGGCCGCGCGGGCGGCCTCATAATCCCCCTGCGCATGCATGCGATCCTGCAGCGACGGGCTTTCGACCGTGCCGGGGCAGATGGCGTTGCAGCGAATGCCCTTGGCGACATAGTCGGCGGCGATTGCCTTGGTGAGACCGATCACTGCTGCCTTGGTGACGCCATAGGCGAAGCGGTTGGGCACGCCTTTGCCGGCGCCGGCGACGGAAGACATGTTGATGATGGAGCCGTCGCCGCGCTCCAGCATGCCGGGCAGCACGGCCCGGATGGTGCGGATCATGGCGCGGACATTGAGGTTGAAGGCGAAATCGAGATCAGCATCCTTCATCTCGAGGATCGAGCCGGAATGGACGAAGCCGGCACAGTTGAACAACACGTCGACACGGCCGATTTCAGCAAAGCCCGATGCCACCGCATCATCGTTGAGAACGTCGAGCTTGCGGGTCTTGATGCCGGAGGGCCTGGCGAGTTCGGCCAGCAGCGCCTCGTTGATGTCGGTGGCATGGACGACGGCGCCTGCCTTGGCGAAGGCTAGCGCGCTCGCCTTGCCGATGCCTTGCGCCGCCGCCGTGACGACAACGGTCTTGCCCGCTAGATCCGCCATTCGTCTTCTCCTCCGTCCGTTTGCGATCAACCGGCTTTCTACCGGCAGACGGTCGCGATGCACTGTGCCAGGCGAGCACATTGTGCCGCTTGCGCCCAATCCGATAAATGTTTTTTCTCGTTAAAGAACATTATTTCCGGCGTCAAGCCCGACGGTCCGCTCCGGAGACGGGAACACGAATCCTCAGTCGCCGTAAGGCACCCAGACGTTCTTGACCTCGACGGCGCGGCGCAGCAAGGCATCGCCGGCGGCCTGGTCGGACGCCCAGTCGAGGCCGCGGCCGTTGCCGGTCCAGACGCGCTTGAGATTGCCGATGGAATCGGCCTCCGCCTTGGCGCAGGTCTCGGCATCGGCGAACAGCCAGAGCCCGTCGACATCGTCATGCTTGGCCAGAACGCCTGCAAGTTCCGCCGTGCGGCCGGTGACGATGTTGATGGCGCCGGCCGGAACGTCGGAATATTCGATCACCTGGTAGAGATCAGTGGCGAGCAGCGGGTATTTTTCCGACGGCACGGCGACCACGGTGTTGCCCATGGCAAGGGCGGGCGCCACCAGCGAGATAAACCCGAGCAGCGGCGCGGTGTCGGGTGCTACGATGCCGACGACGCCGACCGGCTCGTGCAGGGCGAGCGTGACGGCGCGGGCCGGCGGCTGATGCACCCTGCCCTCGAACTTATCGGCGAGGCCGGCATAGAGGAACAGGCGCTCGATCGACTGTTCCACTTCTTCCCGGGCGGCCTTGACGTTGGCACCTGTCAGTTCGGTCAGGCGCGCGGCGAATTCGACGGCACGCCCGGACAGATTTTCGGCGAGGTAATAAAGCACCTGGGACCGGTTGTAGGCGGTCGCCTCCCGCCAGGCTTTGCAGGCGCGAGCGGCAGCAACGGCGTCGCGGATATCCTTGCGGTTGCCGAGGCCGACTTCGCCGGCCAGCTTGCCCTTGGCAGTGGCAATCGCCAGCGAGTAATTGCCGTCCGGGCGGACCTGCTTGCCGCCGATGAACAGCTTTGCCGTGCGGTCGATGGCGCCGCCGTCCGATTGCTCGACCGGCTGCGCGGAAGACGTCGCCGGCTTGATCACCGGACCGAGCGGCAGCTTTGCCGCGAGATATTCGAACATGCCCTCGCGCCCGCCTTCGCGACCAAAGCCGCTTTCGCGGTAGCCGCCGAAGCCGCAGGCGGCGTCGAACATGTTGGTGCCGTTGACCCAGACGACGCCGGCCTTCAGCTGCGGCGCGACATGCAGAGCGAGGTTGATGTTTTCACTCCACACCGAAGCTGCGAGCCCATAGCGCGTATTGTTGGCAAGCTCGATCGCTTCCTCGGTGTTGCGGAAGGTCATGGTGGCCAGCACCGGGCCGAACACTTCCTCCTGCGCCAATATGTTAGCCGGCGAAACACCGGTGGCGAGTGTCGGCAGATGGTAATAGCCGGAAGACGGCAGTGCTGCATCCGGCTGCCAGCAGACGGCGCCCTGTTTCGCGCCCTCGGCGACCAGGCCCTTGACCCGGTCGAGCTGCGTGGCGTCGACCAGCGGGCCGATATCGGTGTTCTTGTCGAGCGGGCTGCCGACGCGCAGCCGGCTCATCCTGACCTTGACCTTGGCGATCAAGGCCTCGGCTATGCCTTCCTGCACCAGAAGCCGCGACCCGGCGCAGCAGACCTGGCCCTGGTTGAACCAGATGCCGTCGACCAGGCCTTCGACGGCGCTGTCGAGATCGGCGTCCTCGAAGACGACGAAGGCCGACTTGCCGCCGAGTTCCAGCGATATTTTTTTCCCGGAGCCGGCCGTGGCTTTGCGAATGATCTTGCCGACTTCGGAGGAGCCGGTGAAGGCGATCTTCTGGACGCCGGGATGATTGACGATCGCCACACCCGCTTCCGGTCCGCCCTGGACGATGTTGACGACGCCCTTGGGCACGCCGGCGCGCTCGCAGATTTCGGCGAACAGAATGGCGGTGAGCGGCGTGAACTCGGCCGGCTTCAGCACCACCGTGCAGCCGGCGGCAAGCGCCGGCGCGATCTTCCAGGCCAGCATCAAGAGCGGAAAATTCCACGGGATGATCTGGCCGACGACGCCGACGCCCTTGTTGCCGGGGAAATCCTTGTCCAACGCCTGCGCCCAGCCGGCATGATGGATGAAATGGCGGATGGCCAGCGGCACGTCGATGTCGCGGCTTTCGCGGATCGGCTTGCCGTTGTCGATTGTCTCAAGCACCGCGAACAGGCGCTGATGACGCTGCATGGCGCGGCCGATGGCATAAAGCACCTTCGCGCGCTGGTAACCCGAGGATGCCGCCCATTTCGGCAGTGCCTTGGTGGCGGCGGCAACGGCCGCATCGATATCGGCGGCGCCGGCATCGGAGACCTTGGCCAGCAGCTTGCCGGAGGACGGCTCGCTGGTGTCAAAAGTCTTGCCGCTGGCGGCGGCCTTCCAGGCACCATCGATGAACAGCGCCTTGCCAAAATCGCGCGCGGCGAGCCAGGCATCGGCCTCGTTGCGCGCTTCCGGCGCCGGGCCGTATTCCATGGCGTGATAGCGTTCGAGGATGTTCATGGCGCGCTCCCGAGAATCGTCTTGGCAGGCGCTCTGTCGCGCCCCCCTCTGTCCTGCCGGACATCTCCCCCACGAGGGGGGAGATTGGACTTCGCGCCTGTCGGCTGCCGTCCTGCAATGTCCGCGATTGGCGAAATCGCCGATGACAGCTGATCTCCCCCCAAGTGGGAGAGATGTCCGGCAGGACAGAGGGGGGCGCGAAGGAACTCGGCGTTCAAGGCGTTCACCCGCCTCACGCCATAGCGTGGCGATGATTGGCCGAATAGTGCCCGGTCAAATGGTGCTCGAGCTGACGTTCGATATCGGTCAAAAGGCTCGAAGCGCCGAAGCGGAACAGGTCTGGCTCCAGCCACGGCCGTCCGAGTTCTTCCTTCATCAGCACCAGCCAGTCGAGCGAAGCCTTGGCGGTGGAAATGCCGCCGGCGGGCTTGAAGCCGATGAGAAAGCCGGTCTCCTCGAAATAGGCCCTGATGGCGCGCACCATGGCGAGGCCGACCGGCAGCGTGGCATTGACGCTTTCCTTGCCGGTGGAGGTCTTGATGAAATCGGCGCCGGCCATCATCGCCACCATCGAAGCCAGCATGACATTGCGCAGCGTGGCGAGGTCGCCGGTGCCCAGAATGACCTTGAGATGCGCATCGCCGCAGGCTTCGCGCATCGAGACGATCTCGTTGTAGAGCTCCTGCCATTTGGCGCCGAAGACCAGGCCGCGCGGGATGACGACGTCGATTTCGTCGGCGCCATCGCGCACCGAAGCCTCGATCTCCTGCAGGCGGGTCGACAGCGGCGCAAGGCCGTGCGGGAAGGCGGTGGAGACGGCGGCAACATGGATGCCGGTGCCGCGCACGGCGTCCACGGCGGTGGCGACGAAAGGATGATAGACGCAGACCGCCGCCGGGCGAATCTTCTCGCCTTCGATGCCGAGTCCTTCGACGATGTCGCGGCGGAACGGGTTGACCGCCTTGGCGCAGAGCCGGCGCACGCGCTCTTCGGTGTCGTTGGAGTTCAGCGTCGTCAGGTCCATGCAGGAGACGGCGCGCAGCAGCCATGCCGCCTGGTTGTCGGCCTTGATCGAGCGCCTTTTGGTCAGGCTGGCGACGCGGCGTTCCAGCGCCGAGCGGTTGACGGAGCGCACCGATTCCATGAAGCCGAGATCGAGCCGCATGCCGGTGTTGCGGGCTATGCCGTGCGACTGTGGGACAGGGGTGTTGGCTGCCGCACGCGCCGGCAGCGGTGTGACCTTGGACGTACCGAGATCGGCTTCGCGGATTGTGCTGCTCATCTCCTGCCCTTTCGCTCGACGATTTTACGTCGTGGTGCGCGTCGTTCCTCCGGGCCGCAAAGCAGCTTGGGGCGACACACGCCGAAGATAGCCCGTGAATCGATGCTTCACGAGTCCTTCAAGCGGTCATATCGGAAAAAGGCGGCGAAAGCAGCTGAATTTTGACCGTATGGTCAAAACATCGATCCGAGAGCGCCGGCGCCGAAGCGCCGGCTCAGCCGACGAAAGCGCGCTCGACGACGAAGCTCGAGGGATGGCTGAGCGAGCCCTCGTGGAAGCCCAGGCTTTCGGCCAGCTCCTTGACGTCCTTCAGCATATGCATCGAGCCGCAGATCATGATGCGGTCGGTTTCCGGATTGAGCTTCTCGATGCCGAGATCGCTGTAGAACTTGCCAGAGCCGATCAGCGCGGTGATACGACCCATGCGCGCGGACTCTTCGCGGGTCGTCGAGTTGTAGAGGGTGACGCGGCCGCCGGTCAGTTCGCCGATCAGCGGATCGTTCTCGAGCGCGGCCACCAGTTCCTGGCCATAGACCAGTTCGGCATTGTCGCGGCAGGTGTGAGTCAGAATGAGCTGGTCGAACTTTTCGTAGGTGTCGGGGTCGCGCAGCAGGCTGGCGAAAGGCGCAATGCCGGTGCCGGTCGAGATCATGAACAGGCGCTTTGCCGGGGTCAGCGCGTCGACAACCAGCGTGCCGGTCGACTTCTGGCGCATGATGACGGTGTCGCCGACCTGGATCTTCTGCAGTTCGGAGGTCAGCGGGCCGTCCGGCACCTTGATCGAGAAGAATTCCAGCTCTTCGTCCCAGGCCGGGCTCGCCACCGAGTAGGCGCGGTACACCGGCTTTTCGGCATTGGGCAGGCCGATCATGACGAACTCGCCGGAGCGGAAGCGCAGCGACTGCGGACGGGTGATGCGGAACGAGAACAGCCGGTCGGTGTAGTGCTTCACCGACACCACGGTTTCGGCATAGACATTGGCCGGAATCGGGAACTGCAGCGGACGGGCGCCGGCGGTGTTGAATGCGGATGTGGTGTTCATCAAATCCAACTCTGTCTTGCCCACTCACATATGCGGGCGCCAAACCATTTCCTGCGCGCCCGGACCGTTCAGGTCCCGGCGTGCCGTTCACACACTCCAAAGCGGTAAGCTCTTGTGTCCGAAATTTATTAGTATACAAACGATATTTGTGTCAAGATACCACGCTAAAACAGCTTTCCAAACTGCGGCATATTCGTAGTCCTGCCATTTCGGGTTTCGACAATGAAAGAGAATTTTTCGGTGCAACAGCCGGATTCCCTGGGTAACGTCGTTGCCGGCATCGATGTCGGTGGAACCTTCACCGACCTCATTTTGATCGACGGCAAGGACGGCGGCAGGGTGCATATCGCCAAGACGCCAACCACGGTCGACAACCAGGCTTTCGGTGTGGTTTCAGCGCTTGGCGCCACCGGCTTTGCCATAGACGGCATCGACCTCATCGTGCACGGCACGACCACCACCACCAACGCCGTTCTGGAACGCCGGCTGGCGAAGACCGGCATGATCACCACACGCGGTTTTCGCGATGTGATCGAGCTTGGCCGGCGCACCCGGCCGCAGCCCTACGGCATGACCGGAAGCTTCGTGCCGATCATCCCGCGCGATCTCAGGCTGGAAGTGTCGGAGCGTGTCGAGGCATCGGGCGCGGTGCGCACGCCGCTCGACGAGCCGGAGATGCGCGCAGCGGTGAGGGCGCTGATCGCGGCCGGCTGCGAATCCCTGGTCATCCATTTCCTGCACTCCTATGCCAACCCCAGGCATGAGCGGCGCGCCGCCGAGATTGCCGCCGAGCTCTGGCCGAATGGCTACATCACCACCGGCCATGCGCTGCTGTCGGAAGCGCGCGAATTCGAGCGCGGCGTGACCGCCGCGGTCAACGCCTCGGTGCAGCCGATCCTCGAGCGCTATGTCGAGCGGCTGCGCAAGGAGTTGGCGGCCAAAGGTTATGCCCGCGACTTCCTGATCATGAACGGCAATGGCGGCATGATCTCGGCCCGCTTCGTCACCAGGGAATCGGCCAAGACCGTGATGTCAGGCCCGGCCTCCGGCGTCATCGCCGCCGCCTATACGGGCAAGCGCGCCGGTTTCGAGAACCTCGTCACCTACGACATGGGCGGCACCTCGACCGACGTGGCGCTGATCCGCAACGCCGAACCCGCTGTCTCCAACGAGATCGAGATCGAATATGCGATGCCGATCCATGTACCGATGGTGGCGGTGCATACGGTCGGCGCCGGCGGCGGCTCGATCGCCCGCGTCGATGCGGCCGGGCTGATCCAGATCGGCCCCGAAAGTGCCGGCGCCAATCCCGGCCCGATCTGCTACGGCCGCGGCGGCGCCGAGCCGACCATCACCGATGCCAATCTGGTGCTCGGGCGGCTGGCGCCGAAAAAGCTGCTGGCGGTCGAGAATCCGGTCACCGTCGAGCGCGTCACCGGCATTTTCGAAGACAAAATCGGCAAGGCCACCGGGCTCTCCGGCGTTGAGGCGGCGGGCGCAATCCTGCGGCTCGGCAACATGAAAATGGCCGGCGCCATCCGCATGGTCTCGGTGTCGCGCGGCCATGATCCGCGCGATTTCGCGCTGTTCGCCTTCGGCGGCGCCGGACCGTTGCACGCCTCCGCGCTGGCGCGCGAACTCGGCCTTCCCCGGGTGCTGGTGCCGGCGCGTCCAGGGATCACCAACGCCCTCGGCTGCGTCGTCGCCGATCTGCGCCACGACTTCGTCAACACCATCAACCAGCCGGTGTCTGTGCTCGATGAAACCCAGCTTCATGTGGTATTGGAACGGCACCGAAACGAAGGCGAAGAGCTGATCGGCAAGGAAGCGGTGAAGCCGGAGACGATCCGCGTCACCCACTCCGCCGACATGCAGTTTGTCGGCCAGACCCACATCATCAACGTGGCGCTGCCGTCGTCCTCGGTGACCCGGAGCGAGCTGCAGGCGCTGTTCGAAAAGGCCTATTTCGCCCGCTTCAAGGTCGAATTGCCGGAAATCCGCGCCAATCTGGTCAACCTCAACACCTCGGTGACCGGCGTGCGGCCGGCGATCGACCTATCGCGACTGATCGACCCGGCCGGACGCGCCAAGACGCTTGACGAGGCGCTGCGCGAGACAAGGCCGGTCTGGTACGCCGGCCGCTGGCACGACACGCCTGTCTATGCACGTGAAAAACTGCCGCTCGATGCCGTCATCAAGGGGCCTGCGATCCTCGAACAGATGGACGCCACAACCGTGCTTGAACCCGGCGACCGCGCACGTTCGGACGCCGACGGCAACATCATCATCGATGTGGGCAAGGAATGATGGGAAACTCGTTGGTTGGTCTCGCTCCTTTTACCTTGGACGCAGCGCTGCCCCTCATCGCCCTGCCAGGCACTTCTCCCCGTATAGGGACGGGGAGAAGGGGGCAGCTGCGGCCTTGCTTCTTTTCTTGCGACGTTGAAAGTGAGCGAAAACATCGGCGATGGCGTCTTTCTCCCCGTCACTATACGGGGAGAAATGTCCGGCAGGACAATGCGGGGCGGCGCCAAGCTTCAGATTTTCTATTTCCCGCCGTACCAGTGGAGGCGCTTGCACCATGACCGGCCTCGACGCCATAACGCTTTCGGTCCTCCAGGCGGCCTTGCAGCAAGTCTGCGACGAGATGGACCTGACCTTTTCGCGCGCAGCCTTCTCGCCTGTCATCGCCGAGGCCAATGATCGTTCCGACGGCATTTATTCAGCCGTCGACGGTTCGCTGATCGCGCAAGGCAGCCAGGGCCTGCCGGTGTTCGTCGGTGTCATGCAGTATTCGACCAAAACGGTGATCGAGATGATCGCCGACGGCCGCTGCCTGGCCCCCGAACCAGGCGACATCTACATCGTCAACGACCCCTATCTCGGCGGCACGCATCTGATGGATGTGCGTTTCGCCATGCCGGTCTATCGCGACGGCAAGATATTTTGCTGGCTATCGAACACCGGCCACTGGCCCGATATTGGCGGCTCGGTGCCGGGCGGCTTCTCCGCTTCGGCCACGGCAGTCGAGCAGGAAGGGCTGCGGCTGCCGCCAGTAAAACTGTTCAAGAAGGGCGTGCTCGACACGGAAATCTACGCCATCATCTGCTCCAACATCCGCGTTGCCGACCAGCGCATCGGCGACATCCGGGCGCAGGCCGCGGCCCTTTTGATCGGCCAGGACCGGCTCAACGGAATCCTGGATCGTTACGGCGACGAAACTGTTGTCGAGGCGATCGCCGAACTGCGCCGCCGCGCCGCCGAACAGATGCGCGCCAACATCTCCGCCATTCCCGACGGCATCTATCGCTCGACCGCCTTTGTCGACTCGGACGGCGTGGTCAACGAGCCGCTGACCATAGCGCTCGCCGTCGAGAAGCAGGACGACGCGCTGACTTTCGATTTCACAGGTTCGTCAAAACCCTGCGCCGGGCCGATGAACAGCGTGCTGGCGACGACGCTGTCGTCGGTCTATCTCGCCATGCGCCATATTTTCCCTGATGTGCCGATCAGCGCCGGGGCTTTCGAACCGCTGATCGTCAAGCGGCCGGAGGGCACTTTCCTCGATGCCAAATATCCCCGACCGGTTTCAGGCTGTGCGGCGGAAGTCTCGCAGCGCATCGCCGAGGCGGTGTTCGCGGCGATGGTGCAGGCGTTGCCGGAGAAAGTGACGGCCGCGCCTGCCGGCTCGAGCGGCAATTTCGCGCTGGGCGGCAACGATCCGGCCCGCGGCCGCGACTATGTCATGTACCAGATTTCCGGCGGCGGCTATGGCGGCAATTCAGGCCATGACGGCCTGACCAATGGCTGCTCGACCATAGGCATTTCGAAATCGCCGCCGGTCGAGATCATGGAGCAGGCGTTTCCCGTGCTCTATCGCCACTATGCCTTGCGCGAAGGCTCGGGCGGCGCCGGCAAGCAGCGCGGCGGTTTTGGCCTTGCCTATGAGGTCGAGATCCTGCGCGGTGAGGCACGCGCCTCCTTCGTCATGGACCATGGCCGCTTCGGCCCGCAGGGCGCGCTCGGCGGCAAGGACGGCGCGGTGAACACGGTGACCGTGTTTCGCGGCGGCGAGGAACATGTGCCGCCGCATCTGTCCAAGGAACAGGACATCGCACTCAAGGCCGGCGACCGCGTGCGCGTCGGCACGCCGGGCGGCGGCGGCTATGGCGATCCGCGTCAGCGCGATCCAAAACTGGTCGCTGAGGATATCCGGCTTGGCTACTATACGGCAGAGCAAGCCAAGGACCTGTTCGGGGCCAAATGAACTCGACGGCCCTGGGCGGCGTCGAGCGCCTGTCCAATCATCAGGTCTGCAGTTTCGCCTTCAGGACGTCGGCGAATTTCTGCGCGATCTTCTTGAAGCCGGCGGGATCGGGATGCAGCTCGTTGGCCCAGTCGGCCACCTTCAGCGTTCCCTGCGTGTCGACCAGGTGAAAATTGTTGCTGGGATCGTCGGCCAGACGCTTCACCACATCCCGGAATGCCGCCAGCGCCGCGTGAACGATGACCGTGCCCTTGGCCACCGACCAGTTGCAGAAATCGAGCGACGGCTTCAGCCACGGACCGGCACAGGATGGATGCGCGCCGTTCGGTATTGGAAAATCGTAGCAATGGCCGAAAATCGGCACGCCAGGCGCGACGCGGTCGCGCAGAGCGAACAAATCGAGATAGCAGGCCTCGACCATGCCCAGCGCCTTGGCGAAGCGGTCCTTGTTCAGCCCGGCGGCATGGCCGTCATTGAAGTCGAGGAAGATGCAGAACTGGTCGCCGGCAATGTCGTTGCCGCCGGCCGAGAACAGGATGGCGTCGGGCTTGCCGTCCAGCCAGTTCGCCTTGTTGCGCAAGGCTGAAATCATCCGTTGCTGCTTGGGCAGCGACATCTCGTCGGTCGCCGCATCGCCGTGATGAGCGAGGTTGAGGATCGTCGGCGGCATCGAGCCGAGCCGGCGCAGTTGCGCGATCACATCGGTGTCGACAAAGGGAAACCCGTTGCCGGTCAGCGGATAATCGAACCAGGAATCGCCCTGCGCCAGCATCACCAGCGGGCGGTTGGCGACGGCGGCCTCGAGATTGCCGGCACTTTCCCTTGCGGCTTCAAGACGCTCGATGTTGGCCTGGTGAACCTTGACGCGCTTGGCGATGTCTTCGTCGATGCGCCGTTGCGCGGCTTCCTGCACGAATTCCTGCTGGTCCATCCCCAGGTCCCTCCCACGACCGTCTGTGTCTGCCTGAACATACGCCGATCTACATGATCGATCTGTAATTTAGATCACAATAAGACTTCCTGAGAAGGACGGCTCGCCGCGCCGTGATCGCCGCAGAGCATGTCGTTTCCGTCTCCGCCGCGCATCGCAAAGACCGTAAGACTTCTGATGTCAACGGGGAACCGGAACCGCATCTGCGGCTGCCCTTCACTGCCGTCGGGACGGAGCTGAGCATCAACATAAACGGCAAACCGACACGGGCCGTGGTGGCACCGATGCCATTCCTCGACCCAGAGGGGACGAGGCTGCGCGCCTGATTGCTCAGGCGAGCTTTGCTAACAAGCGCATAAAGGTCGCCGCTTCCTTGGCGGTCAGCGGCGCCAGCGTTTCCTGGGTGATGGCGCGTGCCAGCGGGATCAGCCGCTCGATGGCCTCGCGTCCCTCAGGCGTCAGGCTGACCAGCAACCGCCTTTTATCGACCTCATGCTTGGTGAGATCGACCAGGCCGCGCGCTTTCAGCCGGTCGATCACGCCCTTGACCGTCGCCGCATCCATGGCGATCAGCGTGCCGAGCTGGTTCTGCGAGGTCTCGCCGACATCGTGCAGCTTGGCCAGCGCCGCAAATTGCGGCGGCGTCAGGTCGCCGATCTGCGAGGCAAAGATCGAGACATGGCGCTGGTGCGCCTTGCGCAGGATGAAGCCAACCTGTTCCTGCAGGCGATAATCATGATCGTCAGGCTCTTCGGCCTCGACCAGCTTGAGCTCGCCACCGCTCATCGCAAGCCGTCCCAGGCCTTGATATCGCCAACCGCCAGGCCGCCCATGCGGTCGTGAACACGCGGGCCGCAGCTCATAGCCAGGCAAAACAGAATTTCGTCGGGACGCGGCCCGTCGCTGAGGCCGACCTCCATGGCGTCGAAATGGCTGCGCACATAGGCGGCGTTGGTGTGACCAAGCGGCACGTCCAGCCGCGAGCCGAAGGCGCCGACCTTGGTTGCCGACGGCACAATCGCCTTGGCGTCGCCGAGCCGCTCGCGCATGGCATAGCCGCCCGGCACATGCCAGAGCGCGCCATGTTCGAGCTCACCCGACGAGCCGACAATGGTGCCCTTGCCGTAGGCGTCGATCTGCTTGATGTCACCGCCCAATGCGGCAATGAGCTTGTCGGTGAGCAGCAGCCCGAGCGGCTTCAGATCGTCCATGGCGCTCTGCAGTTCTTCCACGTAGCGGCCGGCGAACGGGTTCTTCACCAGCGCCACGGCCGCGGCGCGGCGGCGCGGCGCGGCTGCGACCGGCCCGCCATCGTGAAAGATCTCTTCGGTCAGAACCGCGATCTTGCGGATCGGAAACTCAGGCATGGGCAATTTCCTTCCCTGGATTTTTGTTGGGCGCGGCAAGCGCCATGGAACCACTGATGCGGGTCTCACCGCCAAGAAACAGCGCCGATGCGGCGATCAGGCCGCGCCGGCGAAAATCTTCGGCGACAGCAAGGCCATTGTCCAGCGCCCGCGCCACCTCGCCAAATGCAAGCGTGCCGACCGCTTGTGTCACCAGCCGCGCGCCGAGATCGCTGTCGGGCGAGAGTTCCTGTGCGGGAATGCGCTTGATGGCCGGATTGCCGGGCAGGTCGACGGCGTTGGCAATGAGCGTCGCCGCCGCATCGGCCTCGGCGCCGGTCCGCGCCAGCACCGTGACGGCGTCGGCAATGCCAAGCGAGAAGGAGCGGCCGCGCCAGCCGCTGGTGGCGACGCCGCGCACACCGTCCGCCGAGTGAATGGTGATGCGGTCGGCCATACCGTTGCCGGTGCCGGCGATCGCAAGGTTCATCGACTGGCCCTTGCCGATATGGAGCGCGCTGTCGCCGCCATTGTTGACATAGGCGCGATCAAGCTTGCGGCCGGCAAGCAATGCGGCGAGCATTTCGTCGGCTACTGATCCGGCAACGGCGGCCATCGGTGTTATGAAGCATTCCGCCAAGGGTATGACGGCTGCTTCCATGCGGCGCGCCGTCGGGCCGGCGAAGGTGCGTGGCGCCAGGAAAAATGCCGGCAGCCGCAGTTCGGGAAGCTCCTCGACCAACTCGATCAGGATCGTCTGGAAACGCGCGACCGCCTGGTCGTAGGCGGCACGGCACTCATCCGCCTCGCCGAAGGCTTCGACGATCAGGTCGATCGGTCCGTGGTTGAGATGCAGCCGCTTGCCGTCCTGCAGCCAGGTTACTTGTGGGCCTTGCATCACCCGGCCCCATTCGAACCGGCGCGGCGCAACTGCGCCAGCGGCGGCCATGGATTTTGGGACTCGGCGCCTGTGCCGCGGCGCGGATTGAGGTATTCGCCGCCCTTGGCGACGATGTCGTCAACGCTGCGGATTTCGGCCTCATAGCCGCCCAGCCTGACATAGTCGTCGCGGCGCAGTGTGAATTCGATCGGCGCCACCAGCGCCGGCGTCGGCACATAACCGAAGGCGCCTTCCGGCACCCTTGTGACATCGACCATCAGCGTGATGCCGCCGCCCGGCCAGACATAGACCGGCGCGCCGCCGACCGTCACATAGGTCTTCAGGCCCTGCACCGAGCGGGTGAGATTGACCGGGTTTTCGGTGACGCCGGCGCGCAGCGATCCGCCGGCGCCGCCGATGAACAGCACGGTGCAGAGCGCCGGCTCACAATTGTCCTCGATCAGCCCGACCGATTTTTGCAGCCGTTCCGGGAATGGCTTTTCGACCGGCTTCAACTCGTCATCGAGTTCGTAATAGGCGAACTGCTCGCCGGTGGTCGACACCATCAGCAGCGATAGGCCCGGACGCGCGCCCTTCTTGGAATTCCACTCGCCGAGGATCGACAGCGGATCGGAAATCGAGGTGCCACCCCAGCCGAGGCCGGGCTCGGAGACTTTGAAATAGCGGCCCGGCGTCGAACGGCGGCCGATGATCTTGATCCCGGTCTCCTGCCAGCCCAGCACCTTGCCGGCCTGATGCTCGGAGACGACGCCGGTGATGTGGTCGTCGACCACCACCACCTCGTCGACAAGGCCGCGCCATTGCGTGGCGAACATGCCGATGGTCGCCGAGCCGCAGCCGACGCGCATGCGGTGTTCCTGCTTGCCGTCGATGACAGGTGGTTTGCCGGCTTCGACGATGATGGTGGCGCCGCCGTCGATGGTCAGTTCGACCGGCTTGCGGTTGCACAGATTGAGCATCGCGTCACAGGTGGCGCGTCCCTCCGCCTTGGAGCCGCCGGTCAGATGATGCACGCC
The DNA here is from genome assembly GCF_057784315.1 of Mesorhizobium sp. CNPSo 4684. Classification (NCBI taxonomy): domain Bacteria; kingdom Pseudomonadati; phylum Pseudomonadota; class Alphaproteobacteria; order Hyphomicrobiales; family Phyllobacteriaceae; genus Mesorhizobium; species Mesorhizobium sp. CNPSo 4684. The sequence continues at coordinate 14,496 of NZ_JBWLUX010000017.1, forward strand.
GCCCAGCGACAGCATCTGCGAGCCGTATTCGCCTGTGGTGACATGGCCGATCGCTTCGCCTTGCGAGCGCACGATTGCCGTTTCGGGGCCGAGATGGCGGTCGGTGTCGATCTTCACCTTGACGCCGCAGTAGGAGAAGATGCCCTCGGTGACCACGGTGACGAGATCGACGCCTTCGACCTCCTGGCTGACAATGAACGGCGCCGGCTTGTAGTCGGGATAGGTGGTGCCAGCGCCGATTGCGGTGACGAAGCGGCGGCCGGTGTTGACGAGTTCGCCGTCCCATTCCTCGCCTTCGGCCGTGAAAGGCACGACGGCGGCACCGCTCTCGGCCGCGTGGTCGAGAATGGTCAGCGGGTCCATGCGCACGATGCGGCCGCCTGAGTTGCCGTAGCGGTCGCAGGCGCCGGTGCGGCCATCGGCGATATAGCACATGACCGGGCAGGCATCGCAGCGGATCTTTTCCGCCACCAGCTTCTCGCCGGGATCGTGGGTTTCGAAGCGTTCGGCAAGCTCGCTCATGCGCGTGCCTCCTTTTCGCGGATGCCATCTTTTTCGCGGATGCCAGCGCGGATGCGCGTCGGCGTCGCCGGGACCTTGGTGATGAGCACGCCGGTGGCGTGGCGGATGGCGTTGAGGATCGCCGGTGCGGTCGGGATCAGCACATGCTCGCCCAGGCCCTTGGCGCCGAACGGTCCCTCCGGATCGGGAACCTCGATCAGAATGTGCTCGATCGGCGGCACATCGCCGATGGTCGGGATGAGATAGTCGTGCAAATTCTCGGTACGGCCGGGGATGTATTCCTCCATCAGCGCCATGCCGATGCCTTGCGCGATGCCGCCTTCGATCTGCCCCTCGACCAACAGCGGATTGATCGCCTTGCCGACATCATGCGCGGCGGTGATTTTCAGCAGCTTGACGGTGCCGAGCCTGAGATCGACCTCGAGTTCGGCGATCTGCGCGCCATAGCCATAGACGGCGTAAGGCTTGCCCTGGCCCTTGGCATCGAGCGGCAGCGTCGGCGGATCGTAGGTCTCCTCGGCGCGGAAGACGAAACCGCCGGCATCGACATCAAGGGTGGCGAGATCGATGCGGCGGGTGGCTTCACCCTCGCGGATGACGAGCGCCGCGCCGTCCAATTGCAAGGCCGCGTTCTCCGAGACATTGGCGAAGCGCAGGATTTTTTCGCGCAAGGCGCGGCCGGCTTTTTCGGCCGCCTTGCCAGTGACGAAGGTCTGGCGCGAGGCCGATGTTTTGCCGGCGTCGGGGCTGATCGCGGTGTCGGCGCTTTTCAGCCGGAATCTTTCCAGCGGCAGGCCGAGGGCGTCAGCGCAGATCTGGGTGATGACGGTGTTGGAGCCCTGGCCGATATCGACGGCGCCCTGATGCAGGATGACCTCGCCCGCTGGCGCAATGCCGACCCTTATGGTCGACGGATTGGGCAGCGAGGTGTTGCCGCAGCCATACCAGCAGGACGCGATGCCGACGCCGCGCTTTTTGCTCGTATTGGAGGAATTGAATGTATCTGCGTCGGCCGTCGCGCGAGCCCAATGCGGCCGCAAAGCATCGAGGCATTCGAAAATACCGACACCCGACTCCAGCCTCTGCCCGGTAACCGTTTCGGATCCGTTCCGAAGGCAGTTTTTCAAGCGGAAATCGAGCCGATCCATGCTCAGTTTGCCGGCGAGCTCATCATAGAGCGTCTCCTGCATGATCGTCGCCTGCGGCACGCCGAAACCGCGGAAGGCGCCGGAGATCGGCCCGTTTGTGTGGATGGCGCGGCCTTCGGCCCGATAGTTCGGCGTCGCATAGGGACCGGAGGCGTGCACGGGCACGCGGTTGGCGACGGTCGGGCCCCAGCTGGCATAGGCGCCGGTGTTGAAATCGCCTGTGAAGACCATGCCGGTGACCCGTCCCTCGGCGTCGGCGCCGATGGTTGCCTTCATCTCGGAGGGATGGCGCTTGGTGGTCGACATCATGGATTCGTTGCGGGTGTAGGCGAGCGCTGCCGGCCGGCCGGTCTTCAGCGCGACAAGGCCGATGAGAGGTTGCAGCGAGACGTCCAGCTTCGAGCCGAAGCCGCCGCCGGTCGCGGTCGGCACGATGCGCACCTTGTCGACGGCAAGGCCAAGCACTTTCGCCGTGTCGTCGCGGTCCATGTAAGGCGCCTGGGTGCAGGCGACGACAACCAGCGTGTCGCCATCCATATAGGCGTGGCCGGCCTCCGGCTCGATATAGGCATGCTCGACATAGGAGGTGTCGATGGCTCCGGTCACGGTGAAGGCAGCGCCGGCAAGAGCGGCCTCGGGGTCGCCGCGCTCGACAAAGCCCTTGGTCAACAAATTGTCCGGGCGGTTGGCATGGATCAGCGCAGCACCTTCGGCCTGCGCGTCGCCGGGCTGCAGACAATGCGGCAATTCGGTCCAGCGGACCGGGAAATCACTGAGGTCAAGATCGAGCATCGCCTCGCGCTCGCCGGCGACCAGCGCCACAGCCTCGCCGCGCAGGCGCGCAAAGCCTTCGGCCAACGCCGGCTGGTCGGCAAACGGGCCGATGACGCCGAAACAGTTCTTGCCTGGAATGTCGGCGGCGGTGAAGACACCGACGATGCCGGGATGCTTCTTCACCCAGCCGTCGAGATCGCCGAAAACGAAGCCGGCGTGATAGTGCGGCGAACGGACCACCAGCACAGCCAGCGCATCGGTGGGGAAAGAATCACCGCCGAACTTTTCGCCGCCGGTGACTTTTGGCACGCCGTCGAGCCGGACTGGAGAGGCGCCTACGGCATTCCCTTTGGTGGGCATTCTACGGTCAAGGCCGAAGTCCAACGAATGAGGTTGGCGCTGCCCCTCACCCTTACCCTCTCCCCGTGAATGACGGGGAGAGGGGGTCGCCGGCGCCGGAGCTTGTCCCTTCTCCCCGTCATTATACGGGGAGAAGGTGCCGGCAGGCGGATGAGGGGCAGCGCCGTCGGTCGACGTCTGGAACCGCCCTGCATCCATCACCGCCGCGATGATCTTTCTGTAGCCGGTGCAGCGGCAGAGGATACCGCCCAGCGCATCCTGCACCTCGACCTCTGTCGGGTTCGGCTTTGTCTCCAGCAGCGCCGTGCCCGCGACCAGCAGGGCCGGCGTGCAGATGCCGCATTGCGCCGCGCCATGCGCCAGGAAAGACGCCTGCAGCGCCGACAGGCGGCCATTGGCGAGGCCTTCGACGGTCGTCACCGATGTCCCGGCCGCGGAGGCCGCCGGCATCAGGCAGGCGCAGACGGCGTCACCGTCGACCAGGACCGTGCAGGCGCCGCAATCGCCGGCATCGCAACCGACCTTGGTGCCGGTCAGCTGCAATTCGTCGCGCAGAACCTGCGAGAGCCGGCGCAGCGGCGGCACATTGACCGAGACGGCGGCGCCATTGACGGCGAAAGCGATATCCGCACGCTCGAGGCCGAAGCCCGGCACGAGGTCGGGGAGAGCTTCTATCGCCTCAGAACGAACCTGGCTCATGCCGCCACCATGCTGTTGTCGTTCGTCAGACCGCAGGCTCCCAGCACGGCGCGGGCGACAAGTTCGCGTGCCGCATCGAGCCGGTATTCGGCGCTGCCGCGCACATCGGCGATCGGCGACAGTTCGGCCATCGGCGCGGACAGGACCGCATCGGCGAGTGCCGGGCCGGCAGGCTTGCCGCGCAGCACAGCTTCGACACCGGCGAGCCGCGCGGCGACAGCCGAACAGGAGCCGACGGAAACGGCCGCTTCCGTGACTATACCGTTGCCGACGACAAGGCGCGCCGCCACCATGGCGATGGAGATGACGAGATAACGCCGCGCACCAAGCTTGACAAAGGCTGAGCTGCCGGCGGAAGCGCGCTTCGGAATGCGGATGGCGGTAACCAGTTCGCCGGGCAGCAAAGCCGTGCGGCGGTTGCCGAGAATGAACCGCTGCAGCGGCAGGTAGCGCGTCGCGGCGGCCGAGCGCAGTTCGACCTCGGCGTCGAGCACCAGCAATCCCGGCACGCCGTCGGCGGCCGGCGAGGCGTTACAGAGATTGCCGGCGATAGAGGCGACATTCTGGATCTGCAGCGAGCCGACCTCACGCGCGGCCTGCTTCAGCGCATCGAAAGCCGCCGGCAAGGGATGGCGGACCAGATCGGTCCAGGTGGTACGGGCGCCCAAAACCCAATGGCTCTCGGTCTCGGCGATGCCGCGCAGGCAAGCCAGGCCATTGATGTCGAGAACATTGTCGCGGAAGGGCTTGGCGCCTTGCGCCGGATAGAAATCGGTGCCGCCGGCAAGCACGCGCCAGGCGCCCTCGCCAAGCAGAGCGAGCGCCTCGTCCAGCGTGGTGGGTTTCGCGTAACGGATCACGCCTGCCTTCCCAAGAAATGGGCCTTCCTAAAAAGTCGGGTCTTCCCGTAACCTCGCCAGTACTCGATCTGGCCAAATTCATTCGTATGCAAATGATATCAAGCTGGTGGAAATTGTCAAAGCCGGAGTTTGCGGGAAGCTGGTCGCCACGCATTTGTTACGCTTGCAGAGGTTGACGCAGGCCGCCATCTGGTCAAGTTTCTGCATCCGGTCGCATCCGCGGCGTTTTTCACTCGATCCCGCTCGAGACGAAGAAAGAGGAGAGGCGCCATGGCCGACGAAGCGCTTGTTGTCATCGACCTGCAGAACGACTTCTGCCCCGGCGGTGCGCTGGCGGTTGCGGGCGGCGACGAGATCGTGCCGCTGGTCAACGATCTGATCCGGCACGCCGAGCACGTGGTGCTGACCCAGGACTGGCACCCGGCCGGACATTCGAGCTTTGCCTCCAGCCATCCGGGGGCGCAGCCTTTCAGCGCGATCGAGATGCCCTATGGGCCGCAGACGCTATGGCCCGACCATTGCATTCAGGGCAGCCTTGGCTCGGACTTCCACTCCGGCCTTGCCTGGACCAAGGCCGAGCTGGTGATCCGCAAGGGATTTCGCCCGGCAATCGACAGCTACTCCGCCTTCTTCGAGAACGACCACAAGACGCCGACCGGGCTCGCCGGCTACCTCAAGGAGCGCGGTATCGACACTGTGACGCTGGTCGGCCTGGCGACCGATTTCTGCGTCGCCTTCTCGGCGCTCGATGCGGTCAAGCACGGCTTCAAGACGACGGTGCGGCTCGACGCCTGCCGCGGCATCGATCTCAACGGCTCGGTCGAGGCGATGCTGAAGCGCATGCGCGACGCCGGGGTGAGGCTCGAAGATCCGACTGCGGACTGACTGGAAGTGGAGCTTCAGGCGGCGTTCTCTCGTTCTATACGTTCGGACAAGGGCCCCCTCACCCGGATTGCCAACCGAATTGCGAAGGGCAATTCGGGGCAATCCGACCTCTCCCCGAGGGGAGAGGAAGCTGCTGGCGCCGACATACGCCTCTTCTCCCCACCGGGGAGAAGGTGGCCGCGAAGCGGCCGGATGAGGGGGCCTTTTTCATATGCAATCGCCGTGATGGTCGTCGCGATGCTGTTGCCTGTACAGGCTCTCGCGGCTGAGAGCAGCGAATTGCCAGGTGCCGCAATGTCGCTGTGGTGGGGACTGCCGTTTGCCGGACTGCTGCTGTCGATCGCCACCGGGCCGCTGCTGTTCCACCATGTCTGGGAGCATCATTACGGCAAGATCGCCGCCGGCTGGGCAGCACTTGTGGTGGTGCCGCTGGCGATCGCCTTCGGCATGCCTTCGGCGAGCGAGGCCGTGCTGCACACGCTGCTCACCGAATATATGTCGTTCATCATCCTGCTGTTCGCGCTCTACACCATTTCGGGCGGCATCCTTGTTGCCGGCAACATCCACGGCACGCCACTGGTCAATGCCGGGCTGCTGCTTGTCGGTGCGATGCTGGCCTCGGTGATCGGCACGACCGGCGCCTCGATGATCCTGATCCGGCCGATGCTGCGCGCCAATGACAACCGGCCGTTCAACGCCCATGTCGTCATCTTCTTCATTTTCCTGGTGTCCAACATTGGCGGTTCACTGACGCCCTTGGGTGACCCGCCACTGTTCGTCGGCTTCCTGCGCGGCGTCGACTTCTTCTGGACGACGGCGAACCTCTGGCGCGAGACGCTGTTTACCGGCGGCCTTGTGCTGATTGTCTTCCTGGCCATCGACATCGTGCTGCACCGCCGCGAAGGCGGCGCGCCGAAGATCACGGATCCGACGCCGGATACGAAGGTGCGCATTCGCGGCCTCGCCAATTTGCCGCTGCTGGCCGGCGTCATTGGCGCGATCCTGCTGTCGGCGGCGTGGAAACCAGGCGTGAGCTTTCCAGTGCTGGGCGTCAGCCTCGAATTGCAGAACCTGGTACGCGATGCGATCATCCTGGGGCTGGCCGGACTGTCGCTTGTCGTCTCTTACAAAAGCCATCGCAAGGCCAACGGCTTCACCTGGGGCCCGATCGCGGAAGTGGCAAAACTGTTTGCCGGCATCTTCGTCTGCATCGTGCCGGTGATTGCCATCCTTCGCGCCGGCCATGATGGCACGCTGGCGCCGCTGGTCGCGCTGGTCACCTCGCCGACCGGACAGCCCAACAACCTCGCCTATTTCTGGCTGGCCGGCGGGCTGTCGTCCTTCCTCGACAATGCGCCGACCTATCTGGTGTTCTTCGAACTCGCTGGTGGCGATCCGCAGCATCTGATGACGGAAGCCGCCTCGACGCTGGCTGCGATTTCGGCTGGCGCTGTGTTCATGGGAGCCAACACCTATATCGGCAACGCACCGAACTTCATGGTCTACGCCATCGCCCGGCATCGCGGCGTGAAGATGCCTGGCTTCTTCGGCTACATGGTGTGGTCAGGGCTGGTACTGGTGCCGGTATTTCTGGTCGCGGGCTTTTTGTTTTTTAGCTGAGGCAGCCATCGGCTTAGGGGATCGGGATCCGTCTGCGAGCGGCATGGAGCCGACAGCGCATGCGTATGCGGAGTCGGCAATTTCTGCTATCAACGATGATATAGGTCGACTGCACGCTGAAACCGAGGAATGCGTACCGAAACAAGCCATTGTTGGGGAGACAATGACCATCCAAGCCGACCGCCTGCCTTATCTGTCGGGCGAATTCCTGGATAGCCTGCCAATTTCCACGTCCGACATGGTCGACGAAATCGAGCGACAGATCGTCGGTCAGAGGCGGGGCGAGGTATGGTGTGCGCCGAAGGCAGTCGTTCTGCCGGGCGATAACCGCTACATCATGGCCACTCTCGGAGTCGCGACGGAGCCCCGGGTGCTGGCGACCAAATCGCTGCTGGTCAACCCCCGCAACGCCGAAAGGGGACTTCCAATCCTGAACTCGCTCGTAACCCTTCTCGACGCCGAGACGGGTCTGCCGCTTGCAGTGGTCGACGGCAATTGGGTGACTGCGAAGCGGACGGCCGGTCTAAGCGCTGCGGCCGCCAAGCGTCTGGCTCGGGCCGACTCGGCCTGCGTCGCGTTCATCGGATGCGGCGTTCAGGCGCGCGGTCATCTCGAGGTCCTGGCCGATCTTTTTCCGTTGCAAGAGATTCGCGCCTTTGGTCGGGGCAAAAGCAATCGTGACGCATTGTGTCGGTTGGCCGAGATTCGCGGTTTAGCTGCAGTACCCAGCGATACCGCCAAAGAGGCGGTCGAGCCTGCCGATATTGTGGTGACGACAGTCACTCTAGTGCCAGAGCCCACTCCATTTTTGGATGCCCGATGGCTGAAGGCGGGAGCCTTCGCGACGATGACCGATCTGGCTTTGCCCTGGCTGCCCGAGACCATGGCTGTCTTCGATCGCATCGTCATAGACGACCTGGTGCAAGAGGCGCAAATGAGCAAACCGATGGTGAGACCGGAGCTCGTTGCCGGCGACCTGACGGGTTTGGTCGGCGGCGACGTGCCCGGTCGTCAGGGCGCAAATGAGCGGACAGCATTCGCGTTCCGCGGCATGGCGGTTGGCGATCTCGCACTGGCCGGCCTGGCATTTGTGCGCGCGAAAGCGATCGGTGCGCTGGAGGATTAGAGTTCAGAGGTCCAGGCCTGCTTCAGCCCACCCCTACATAACGCCTGACCGCCGACGGGTCGGCGCGCAGTTGCTCGACATCGACGGTCTCGCGGTTGCGGCCGTTTTCGATGAAGCAGACGCGGTCGGCGACCGACAGCACGGCATCGACGCGCTGCTCGACCAGGATGGTCGAGACACCAAGTTCGCGCAGCTTCACCACCGTTTCGCGGATCTTGGCGATCATCGACGGCATCAGGCCTTCGGTCGGTTCGTCGAGTAACAGCACCTGCGGTTCGAGGCAGAGCGCGCGGGCCATGGCCAGCATCTGCTGTTCGCCGCCAGACAAAGTGCCGGAGCGTTGCCTGAGCCGCTGGCGCAGCAATGGAAAAAGGTCGAGGACATTTTCCCGCACGGCCTTGCCCCTGCCGCGCGCCATCAGGCCGATCTCGATGTTTTCCGCCACCGTCATCTCGGCGAACAGCCGCCTGCCTTGCGGCACATAGGCGACGCCGGCCTTCGGCACCTCATGCGCCGGCAGGCCGGTCAATTCCTGGTCGCCCAGCCGGATCGAACCGGCCTCCGCCGGCACCGAGCCCATGATCGCCTTCAGCGTCGTCGTCTTGCCGGCGCCGTTGCGGCCGAAGAGACACAGCACCTCGCCCTTGTAGAGCACAAGGTCGAGGCCATAGAGCACCTGAACCTCGCCATAGAAGCAATCGAGGCCGGAGATGGTCAGCGCTTCAGTCGCGGGGGCTTCGGTCATGGCGCCGTCCCCAGATAGGCTTCCTGCACCTGTGTGTTGGCGCGGATCTGTTCGGGCGTGCCTTCGGCGAGGATCCTGCCGGCGTTGAAGACGGTGATGCGGTCGGCCAGCTGCATGACGACCGGCATATTGTGCTCGATCAAAAGCACGGTGGCGCTTTTGGCGATCTCGCGCACCAGCTCGATGAAATTGTCGATCTCGCTATCGGCCAGGCCTTGCGTGGGCTCGTCGAGGATCAACAGCCGCGGCTTCAGCGCCAGACCCATCGCCACTTCCAGCAGCCGCTGATGGCCGTAGGAGAGCTGGCCGGCCGGCATATGGGCGCGGTCGGCAAGGCCGGTGCGCTCCAGCGCCGCCATGACGCCGGTGCGCACCGCGCCTTTCGAGCGGCCATCGGTCAGCGTGCGCTGAACAGGCAGCGCGACATTGTCGTAGGCGGACAAATTGGCAAAGACGCTGGTGATCTGGAAGGTGTAGGCGATGCCCTGGCGCACCCTGAGATAGGCCGGCCGGCTGGTGATGTCGGTGCCGTCGAAGACGATCATGCCGGAGGACGGCTGGATGCGGCCGCTGATCAGGCTGACGAAGGTGGTTTTGCCTGCGCCGTTGGGGCCGATGACAGCGCGGATTTCGCCCGGCATCAGCTGGAAATCGACACCGTCGACGGCGCGCAGACCGCCGAAATTGCGCGCCAGGTTCTTTGTCGTCAGCAGCGGCATCATGGCAGCCACCCAAGCCAGCGCTGGCGGATGGTGCCCAAAATGCCTTTGGGGAAAAACAGCACCAAGAGGATAAGCGCGATGCCGACGATCAAGAGATAGGCCGAGGTGTAGCCGCTGGCGATGTCGATGACATAGTACATGAAGACGGTGCCGATCAGGGCACCCAGCGTCGTGGCGGCACCGCCGAGCAGCACCCAGAGCAGCGGCAGGATGGAATACTGCACCGAGGCGAAGCTCGAGCCGACATAGCCGAACAACAGCGCATAGGCCGCACCCGAGGCCGCGCAGATGGTGCCGGAGACGACCACGGCGATGAGCTTGTTCGAAAAGGTGTCGTAGCCGAGCATTTTCGTGCGCTCCTCGTTTTCGCGCACGGCGACCAGCACGCGGCCGTAGCGGGAGCGGACGACGGCGAGCGTGATGAGCAGCACGATCGAGAACAGCGTGAGCGCGCTCATGTAGCGGACAGTCGGGTCGGTGAGGTCGAGCGATGTCGCGCCGAAGCTCAGAACCCGCGCCGGCTGCGGCACGACCAGGCCCTGGTCGCCGCCGGTCCAGGCGGCGAAATAGAGGATGACGAGATAGAAAACCTGCGCGAACATCATGGTCACGATCATGAAGGCGACGCCGGTGGTGCGCAGCGCCAGCAGGCCGATCACCAGCGCCAGCAGCGCGCCACAGCCGATCCCGGCGAGGAAGGCCAGCGGCACGTTCCAGCCGAGATGGATGACGGCAAGACCGGCGCCATAGAGCCCGGCGGCAAAGAACATGGCATGGCCAAGGCTGAGCAGGCCGACATAGCCGAACAGCATGTTGTAGCCCATGGCGAACACCGCCAGCACCATGATGCGGGCGAGCAGGCCGTGATGGTATTCCGGCAGGACGAAGCTGAGCGCAAAGAGCAACGCGATGACGCCGAGATGCAGGGAATAGGCCTTTGCCGGAGAGGCTTCGCTCATCGCGATGCTGTCCCGAACAGGCCTTGCGGCCGGAACACCAGAACCATGGCCACCAGCAGCGTGGCGATGATCTTGGCCAGAGTCGGCGAGAAGAACACCGAGATGATGCCGTCGGAGAGGCCGATCAGCACGGCAGCGACGACAGTGCCGCGCAGCGAGCCGAGGCCGCCGATGATGACGACGATGAAAGACAGAAGCAGCGGGTCCTGCCCCATCAGATAATGCGCCTGGCTGATCGGCACGATCAGCACCGCGGCAATTGCCGCCAGCATGGCGCCGAGCGCGAAGACGCCGGCATAGACGCGGTCGACCGGAATGCCGAAGGCCTGCGCCGTCTCGCTGTCATACTGAGTGGCGCGCATGATAAGGCCGATCTTCGTGTGCGTCAGCACCAGCCAGGTGAGGACGAGCAGAAGTGCGGAGGCGGCGATGATCGACAACTTGTAGCCGGAATAGCCGAACCAGGGCAAAAGGATACGATAGCTGAAGGGCGGCTCCACCGGGCGCGCTTCCGGGCCGTAGAAGCTCAGCGCCAGCTGCTGGATGATGTAGAGCATGCCGATGGTGGCAACGATGGTGGCTTCCGGATTGTAATTGAGCCGGCGCAGCACCAGCCGCTCGGCAACCAGCGCGATGGCGCCGACGATCAGCGGTGCGATCACCAGTGCGGTCAGGAAGCCGACGGTGGGATGGCCGGGTATCGCCGTCGAGATCGCCCAGGCGAGCACCGCGCCCAGCATGAAGAACTCGCCATGGGCGACATTGACGACGCGCATGACGCCGAACACCAGCGACAGCCCAAGCGCCGTCAGCGCCAGCACGGCTGAGGTGACGAGGCCTTCGAGGGCGGCGAGGAGGAGATGAGGTCCGAAATGCATCGCTTAAACGCCAGCGGATGCGTGAGGCACCCCCCTCTGTCCTGCCGGACATCTCCCCCGCAAGGGGGGAGATGGGATGTCAGGACGGCCTTCGCCAATCTCCAAAGTCGGTAAATGGGTGCTGACGCACGAACTGCTGATCTCCCCCCTTGCGGGGGAGATGTCCGGCAGGACAGAGGGGGGTGGCTGGGTGCTCACGCTCGCTGGAGCAGCCTACAGCGCCTGCGTCGTGTAATCCCCCTCGGCCTCGTACAGCCCGTCTTCGATCTTGGTCTTGTGGACGACATTCAGCCTGCCGCCCTCGACCTTGGAGATGTTCTGGATGCCGAAGCACTGATGGATCTTGCCGTTGAAGGTCTTTGGCCCCTGCGGATGCTCCGGCCCCTCGGCGAATTCGGTCAGCGCTTCGGTCGCCTCGACCAGCTTGGCGCGGTCTTGCGGGCCCTTGTAGCCGGCGTCTTCCATCGCCTTCTTGACGACGTAGAGCGTTTCCCAGCAGCCGAACATGTGGGCCGCGGTGGAGACGTCCTTGGGATCGCCGACGGCAGCGCCGTTGTCGTCGATGCCGACGGCGGCGCGGTAGGCTTTTTGCGCGGCCGAGTCATTGGCCTGGGCATAGCGTGGCGAGCCTTCCCAGAAATGGCTGCCGTCCAAAAATTCGAGGCCGGGGCTGTTGATATCGGTGGCTTCGAGCGAATCGATGAAGCCGAACAGCTGCGGCCGGTTGGAGCCGTAGAACTCGCCGAGCTCCTTGACGAAGGTAAGCACAGCCGGGCCGACCATGACGTGGTAGATCACCTCGGTTTCAGCCGGGATCTGCGGGAAATACTTGGTAAAGGAGGATTCCGTCGGCGGGATGGCGATCTGGGCGATGACCTCGGCGCCCTGCGCCTTCAGCGCCGGCGGCAGGTAGTCGCGATGGTCGTAGCCGAAGGCGAAATCGGGGAAGATCTGCGTCACCTTCTTGCCGGCATTGGCCGCGATCCACGGCGCCATCGACTGGATCTGGCTCTTCACGTCGGTGATGCCGGGCTGGAAGACGTAGCGGTTGAGCTTGGTCGAGGCGACATGGTGGCCTTCGCTGACGACGAAATAGGGGATCTTGTTTTCGCCGGCGGCCGGCGCCGAGCCGATGACGACATGCGAGAACAAAGTGCCGAAGACGATGTCGGTCTTGTGTTGGGTGGCGAACTTGCCGACCACTTCGGCGCCGCGGCCGGGATCGGTGCCGTCATCCTCGATCACGAGTTCGACCGGACGGCCGTTGATGCCACCGGCGTCGTTGATCGCCTTGACCGCGGCAGCACTGGTCTTCTCGTACCAGCGGCCATAGGCGGCGCCGATGCCGGTGCGGTGCGACTGGAAGCCGATCTTGACCGGCGCCGAGCTCTGCGCCTGGCTGTAGCGGACAAAGCCTGGCGCGAGCGTCAGGCCGGCACCAGCGGCGAGGCCTTTTAGCGCCGTGCGGCGAGAGAGCGTGGATTTGGAGAGATCGAAAAACCCATTCTTGTCAGTCACCGCAGTTCCCCTGTTTTTGAGTTTTGACTGTCTGTAACGAGGCAAGGTCACTCCGTTGCAGGAGGGACGAAAATCGCATGTATACAAACTAAATCACCAAAGCTTCGACCTGGCAAGCGGGCTTTCCGCATCCAGCGCCGCGCGTCCATCAGGACGCGCAAAGGACGCTGGAGCATTTCTTGTTTTGCGCATGATCCTTTCCGAAAATCGAAGCCGATTTTCGGGGTCATGCGCTGGCATGTCCACCGTCTTCTCTCATCCCGCTGTCGGCGTAGCAAGCAACCAGAGGCCGAAGATCGTGTAGGCGATCATCAGCACGGTGAGCGGCAGCTGGCTGAGTGCGGCGCGTGATGGAACCGGGTGCAGCCGCCAGGCCAGACCATGGGCCACAAGCACGGCCAGCATGTGGCCGGCAATGATGATGCCAGCTTGCACATTCCACAGCCACAAGGCGGAGTCGGCGCCGGCGACGATGCCGGCTTCGATCTGCATGTCGGCGGTGCCGAACAGGTTCCAGCCCAGTGCAAACGGGTCGGACAGAGAGGCCACCGCATACTGGCCGTCGACCAGCAGCGCCGTCAGATAATGCGCGACATGATAGGCGAGTGCGATCGGCACGATCGACCAGACGAGCAGGCCTGCCGCCTTGCCAAGCGCATGCCGGCTGCCCGAGAGACGCTGGCCGAGGATGACGGCCAGCATGAATGCCGCCGCCAACAGGACGAAGGTGAGCACAAGTCCGAAGCTGCCGATGCCGATTAACGCGGTGCGGCCGGGATACTCCAGCGGATTGATGTCGAACAGACCGAGCCAGAAGAAGGTTTTCGACAGGCCGTCGAAGGAGACAGACGAGAGGCTGAGCAGCAGGAAAGCGATGCCGCTGGCCGGCAGTGGCGCGGCGCCGAGTAGTTTTGCGCCTGGCCAGCAAAGATTGAGCCGGCCCGCCTCGTCGCGCTCAAGCAGGGCGAAGCGCGCCACCATGGCAAAAAAGATCGTCAGGAATTCGCCGCGCCGGCTCCAGTTGGGATAGCCTAAGGCGAGCATGGCGATGAAGGTGAACAACCAATAGAGGCCAGCGATGTAAGCCAGCCGCGCCGGGTCGTCGGGCGCCGGGTCGATCAGCTCGAACCAGGCAAAGGCGAAGAACAGGATGACGGCCGGCAAGCAGCCGAGCCATGAAGGCAAACGCGATTCCTGCGCCGTATCGCCCCGTAGGCCGAACAGCCGGGTCACAATTCGCCACGGGCCGTACCATGGGTTCAGCCATGACCAGAGATCGCCGAACAGGCCTTGCGCGATGGCGACGCCGACCCAGAGTAGGGTCCAGATGGTTGAGGGAAGCGGGTTGGAGAGTGGGTCGCGGCTGCCGAACAGGCCGGCTGCGATGAGAATTGCAAAGCCGGCAAAGGAGAACAGGCTGACGATTGTGCGAGGGGCGTCGCTGAATGTGAAAAGTCGTAAGCGGCGACGCCAGAAACGGTCGAGTGCGTCGGGTGGCAAAAGGGCCAAGACGAGGAAGCTGACGGCGACGGCAAGTGCACCGCCGGCGATGTAATAGCCGGTGGGGAGGAGCAGGACGTGGCCCCGGTCGGAGGCGTGCGCGAAGGCTGGGGTGGGGAGGAGGGTCAGGATGGGAGCGAGAAGCGCTGACCTGCGGCGAAGGCGCTCTACGGCGCCCCCCTCTGTCCTGCCGGACATCTCCCCCACATGGGGGGAGATCAGCAGTTTCTCTGCCGGCGCTTCCCTTGCAGCGTTCGAGATTGGCGAAAGCGGAGATGACAAGATAATCTCCCCACTCGTGGGGGAGATGTCCGGCAGGACAGAGGGGGGCGCGAAGGAACTCAGCCTATCCAACCTTTGCCGCCTCACCCGCGATGCACGCCCTCAAACCTTGACCAGTTGCTCCACGCGGTCCTTGGCCCCAAAAATCCGGAGATAGCGCTCGATCTCTTTCTTGTCCCCGGTCGCCTTGGCCGGATTGTCCGACAGCTTCACCGCCGGGCGGCCATTGGCCTCCGTCACCTTGCAGACCAGCGATATGGCATCGAGGCTGTTGGTCTCGGTCGGCGCGCAGCCTTCGAAGTCGTTGGTGAGGTTGGTGCCCCAGCCGAAGGACATGCGCACCTTGCCCTTGAAGTGATGATAGGTCTCCTCGATGGTCTCGACTTCGAGCCCGTCGGAGAAGATGAGCAGCTTCTGCCTGGGGTCCTTGCCCTTCTCGCGCCACCAGTCGATGATTTTTTCGCCGCCTTCGATCGGCGGCGCGCTGTCGGGGCGAAAGCCGGTCCAGTCGGCGACCCAATCCGGCGCATCGCGCAGGAAGGATGCCGTACCGAAGGCATCGGGCAATACGATCAGCAGGTTGCCGCCATAATAGCGCTGCCAGTCCTGCAGCACCTTGTAGGGCGACTGCTTCAGTTCCTTTTCCGTATCGGCAAGGGCTGCAAACACCATCGGCAGTTCATGCGCGTTGGTGCCCAGCGCCTCGAGGTCGTTGTCCATCGCGAGCAGCACGTTGGAGGTACCGGTGAAGGCTTCGCCAATGCCTTCCTTGAGCGCCTCGACGCACCAGCGCTGCCACAGGAACGAGTGGCGGCGGCGGGTGCCGAAGTCGGAAATGCGGATGCCGGGCAGCGCCTTCAGGCGCTCGGTCTTGGCCCACATCTTGGCCTTGGCGCGGGCATAGAGCACGTCGAGCGCGAAGGGGCCGAAGGCACGCATGGCCGCACGGGAGCGGAGTTCATTGATGATGGCCAGCGCCGGGATTTCCCACAGCGTGGTGTACATCCAGGGGCCGCTGAAGGAGAGCTCATACTGGCCGTCGCGCCTGGAGAGCTCATAGTCGGGTAGCCGGAAACCTTCCAGCCAGGCGAGGAATTCAGGCTCGAAAATCTGCTTGCGGCCATAGAAATTGTTACCGCCGAGCCAGATCATCTCCTTCTTGGAGAAGCGCAGCGTGCGGGCATGGTCGAGCTGGTCGCGCAACTCGCCTTCGTCGATCTCGTCGGCGAGGCGCACCGATGTGGTGCGGTTGATCAGCGAGAAGGTGGTGTCGACCTTGGGGTACATGCCCCAGATCATCTGCAGCATCAGAAGCTTGTAGAAATCGGTGTCGAGCAGGCTGCGGACGATCGGGTCCAGCTTCCAAGTGTGGTTGTAGACGCGCCGCGCTATGTCGGTTCTTGCCATGTTCTGCCGTCGCCTTCGCTGCTCACGTCTGTCTTACGCAATTCCGGACGGAAAACCGCCGCACACTTTTCCTGGAATTGCTTGGCAAGAGCTTATTAGCATTGAATTTTTGAAAGCGCTGCCCGCTTTCCCAACTGGCCCGACAAAAAGGAGCCGCTCCGGTCCAGCCTCAGCTCTTGGCGCCGACCACACGCAGCGCCGGTCGCTTCCGGCGGATGCCGATGCGGCCGGCCACCGGGGCGTCGGCGCGGCTGTCGGCCTGTTCCTTCTCGGCAAACAGCCAGTCGACGAACAGCTGCACGATCGGCGCCGAGCGCATCTCGTTGCGGCAGACGACATAGAAATCGTCGACCGCCGGCACCGACAGGCTGAACGGCGCCACCAGCAGGCCCCTGGCGAGCAACATGCTGGCGGTGACGGAATCGCCGAGCGCCACGCCATGGCCATGCACCGCGGCTTCGATCGCCGTGCGCGCATCGCCGAGATGGTGGCGACGGCCGCGCTCAAGATCCAGCCCGTCGGCGGCCGCCAGCCAGGTGTGCCACTCGCGACCGTCATCGCCATGCAGGATGACATGGTCGGCGAGATCCCGGCAGGTGCGGATCGGCCGATTGTTGATCAGCGTTGGGCTGACCACCGGGAACAGTTCGAGGCCCGACCATTTGCGCATCCAGCAGTCGGTCCAGCTGCCGTCGCCATAGAGCACGCAGACGTCGACCTGCGGCGCGCGGATGTCCTTGGGATCGTTGGACGGGATCAGCGTCAGCCTGATGTCGGGATATTGCGCCATGAAGCTGCCCAGCCGCGGCGTCATCCACAAAAGCAGCAGCGCCGGGACGCAGGAGACCGACAGCGTGCCGGCACTGGCCGGCCTGGTCATGCGCTGGGTAGCGGCGGCGATGCCGTCGAAGGCGGTCGACACCGCCGGCAACAGCTCCGCGCCGTGCGGTGTGAGCTTGACCCGCTGCCCGGTGCGCTCGAACAGTTTTACGCCCAGCGACTGCTCGAGCGCCTTGATCTGGTGGCTGATGGCGCCATGGGTGACGTTCAGCTCACTCGCCGCCTTGGTCAGCGAGGCGTGGCGCGCCGTCGCTTCGAAGGCGCGCAGGGGATTTAGGGGCGGCAGACGCTTGGCCATGGGCAACCGGATACTCTGTGAGATTTTCTCACAATCAGCACCGTAACAATATCAATTGATTTTTCAATGCGGCTGCCGGACACTTTGGCAGGTCAACAGCATCAATGACGTGAAATCTGCAGGCAGCCAGCGGGACAGCGACCCGGCCGGATGACGGTCAGTTCGCAAGATGTCGCCACGGCCGCATGCACCAGCCCGGCAGGAGGAGACCGACATGGGTTATGATCGCGGCAAGCTCGACGCGTTGCGCCGCAAATATGGCGAAAGCCATGGCGGTGAGATGTTCGACCCGAAATTCCGCAAGGTCGCCGACAAGATCTTCTCCAAGAGCGGCACCAGGCTGGCGCCGTATTCCGGCATCCCGACCTTCCTCGCCGCGCCCTATCGCGAAGTCGCGGCCGACAATCCGGATTTCGGCGATTTGCAGGTGGCGATCATCGGCGTGCCGATGGATCTCGGCGTTACCAACCGGCCAGGCTCGCGCTTCGGGCCCAGGGCGCTGCGCGCCATCGAGCGCATCGGCCCCTACAACCATGTGCTGGAGTGCGCGCCGACGCATGAGCTGCGCGTCGCCGACATCGGCGACACCCCATTCCGCAGCCGCTACCGGCTGGAGATCAGCCATGAGGATATCGAGCGCCGCACCAACCAGATCGTCGATGCCGGCGTGCTGCCTCTTTCCGTTGGCGGCGACCATTCGATCAGCCATCCGATCCTGAAGGCGGTCGGCAAAAAGGCGCCGGTCGGCATGATCCATATCGACGCCCATTGCGACACCAGCGGGCTGTTCGACATGACCAAGTTCCACCATGGCGGACCCTTCCGCAACGCGGTGCTGGACGGCGTACTCGACCCGACCCGCACCATCCAGATCGGCATCCGCGGCTCGGCCGAATATCTGTGGGAGTTCACCTACGAATCCGGCATGACGGTCGTGCACGCCGAAGAGGTGACCGGACTCGGCATCCCCGCCATCATCGAGAAGGCGCGCAAGATTGTCGGCGACGGCCCGACCTACATCTCCTTCGACGTCGACAGCGTCGATCCGGCCTTCGCGCCGGGCACCGGCACACCTGAGATCGGCGGCCTGACGACGCGCGAAGTGCTCGAACTGCTGCGCGGCCTGAAAGGCCTCAACATTGTCGGCGGCGACGTCGTCGAGGTGGCGCCGCAATATGACGCGACGACCAACACCGCCCATGTCGGCGCGCAGGTCCTGTTCGAGATCCTGAGTCTGATGGTGTTCAGCCCGGCCATTACGAGCAAGGGGGCCTGACGGACTTCACATGCAAAGGCGGCCGCCGCGCTGGAGCCGGCGGCCGTTTCAAACAAACAAGCTTCCAGAAGGGAACCACAATGAATCTTCACATGAAATCAACCGTCGCAGCCGCGCTGATGCTCGCCGGCCTCGGCTTCGCCTCTCAGGCCAATGCCGACGCCGTCGACGACATCACCAAGGCCGGCGCCATCAATGTCGGCATCTTCTCCGACTTCCCGCCCTTCTCCTCGGCGAGTGCCGATATGAGCATCAAGGGCTATGACGTCGACGTGGCCCAGGCGATCGCCGACTCCTTGAAGGTGAAGCTCAATCTGGTCAGCGTCACCGGCCAGAACCGCATCCCCTATCTCACCGACAAGCGCGTCGACATCCTGATGAGCGTCGGCTATTCCAAGGAGCGCGAGGAGGTGATCGATTTCGCCGCCGCCTACGCGCCCTACTACATCGCCGTCATCGGCCCGGCCGCGCTCTCCGTCAAAGGCAAGGAAGACCTCGCCGACAAGTCGATCGCCGTCAATCGCGGCACGCTGGAAGATACGTCGCTGACCGAAGCTGCACCGGCTTCCGCCGACATCAAGCGCTTCGACAATTACAACTCCGTCATCCAGGCCTTCATCTCCGGCCAGACCCAGCTGATGGTGGTGGGCAACGATGTCGGCGCCCAGGTGCTGGCCAAGCAGGACGCGCTGAAGCCGGAGCAGAAGTTCCAGCTTTTGACCTCGCCCTCGCATATCGGCCTCAACAAGCATGAGGACCGGCTGAAGACGGCGGTCAATGACGCCGTCGCCAAGATGCTGGCCGACGGCAAGCTCGACGAGAGCTCGAAAGCCTGGCTGAAGACGCCGCTCAATCCTGACAACCTCAAGGATTGAGTTCCCGTGGCCTTTGCCTGGCTCCCAGGTGCTCTGGGCGATATCACGCGCGGTGCGCTCACGACGATCCTGTTGATCGTCGTGACCACGCTCGTGGGCACGCTGCTCAGCATCCTGGGCGCCGCCGGCCGGCGCAACGGCCCGGTAGTCCTGAAGCGGGCGATCGCGGTCTATGTCGAGGTGATGCGCAACACGCCGTTCCTGGTGCAGCTGTTCTTCATCTTCTTCGGCCTGCCCAGCCTCGGCATAAGGCTCGATCCGATCCTGGCCGCCATGCTGGCGATGACGCTCAACATGGCGGCCTACACGATTGAAATCGTCGGCGCCGGCCTCGATGCCGTACCCGGCGGACAGACGGAAGCCGCCCTTTCGCTGGGCTTGAGGCCACGCCAGGTGTTCATCAAGATCGTGCTGCCGCAAGCGCTGAAGGTGATCTATCCGGCACTGACCAGCCAGATCGTCATCATGATGCTGGAATCCGCCGTGGTGTCGCAGATCGCCGTGCGCGAACTGACCTATGAGGCCGACATGCTGCAGGCGCGCACTTTCCGTTCCTTTGAGACCTATTTCGTCGTGACGCTGGTCTATCTCTTGATGTCGATGGCCTTGCGCCGGCTGCTGGTCACAGGCGGGCGCCGCGTTCTGGGAGCCGGCGTGTCATGATCGAATTCACCTTCTGGGACATCGTTCGCAATCTGCTGCTCGCCGCCCGCTGGACGGTGCTTCTGTCGCTGGCCGCCTTCGTCGGCGGCGCTGTTGTCGGCCTGATCGTGCTGTTCTTCCGCATCGCTGAGAATAAATGGAGCCGGCGCATCGGTTCCGGCTACATCGCCCTGTTCCAGGGCACCCCGCTGTTGATGCAACTGTTCCTGATGTTTTTCGGCTTGCCGATGCTGGGCCTGCGCATCGAGCCGTGGACGGCCGCCGTGCTCGGCCTGACTTTCTTTGCCAGCGCCTATCTCGCCGAGATCTGGCGCAGCGGCGTCGATGCGCTGCCGCGCGGGCAATGGGACGCCGGCGCCAGCCTTGGCCTGCACCGCCTGCAGGAGCTCAGGCTCATCATCCTGCCGCAGGCGTTTTCGATCACAAGGGCGCCGATCGTCGGCTTCCTGGTGCAATTGATCAAATCGACGGCTCTGACCTCGATCATCGGCTTCGAGGAGCTGGTCAGGACCTCGAACGCCATCAACAATGCCACCTTCGAGCCGTTCAAGGTCTACGGGTTGGTGGCGCTGATCTTCTTCGTCATGTGCTTTCCACTGACGCAATACGCCCGTACGCTCGAACAACGAGCGGCGGCCCACTGACGCCAGGCGGCGACAGTGTGTGAAGGGAACCTGCCGGAAAAGAACGGCATCAACTGAGGAGAAATCGGATGAACAGACTGATCGGAAAATCCCTGACACGGCGCGGCGTGCTTGGCGCCGGCCTCGCCATATCAGGCGTGCTCGCCATGCCGTCGATCCTGCGCGCGCAGGACAAGTCGCTGAAAGTCGGCGTCTATGGCGGCTATTTCAAGAAATCCTTCGACGAGCACGTCTTCCCCGACTTCACCAAGGCCACCGGCATTGCGGTGGAATCGGTCGCCGAGCCGACCGGCGAAGCCTGGCTGGTGCAGCTGGAGCAGGCGGCCAAGGCCGGCCAGGCGCCGGCCGACCTTTCGATGATGTCACAGACCTCGACGCTGAAGGGCCAGTCGACCGAATTGTGGACACCGCTCGATACGTCGAAGTTCAAGCACTATGGCGACCTGTTGCCGCGCTTCATCAACAAATATCCGGACGGCCGCGTCGCCGGTATCGGCGCCGTCGCCTGGTGGATCACGCTTGTTACCAACACCGACGTCTACAAGGATGCGCCGACATCGTGGGCAGCCCTTTGGGACAAGGCCAACGAGGATAAGCTCGGCCTACTGGCGCTTGCCTCCAACTCGTTCCTGCTCGAAGTGACGGCCAAGACCTTCATGGGCGGCACCAATGCGCTCGACACCGAAGAGGGACTGAACAAGGCGTTCGAAAAGCTCGCCGAGGTCAAGCCGAACGTTCGCCTCTGGTATCGTGACGAGGCGCAGTTCGAGCAGGCGCTGAAGTCGGGCGAAATCCCGATGGGCCAGTATTATCACGACGTCACCGGGCTCGCGGTCGCCGACGGCTTCCATGTCCGCTCGACCTTCCCGAAGGAAGGCGGCATCCAGGATTCCGGCAACTGGGTGCTGTCGCGCGCCTCGACCAAGGTCGACGAGGCACATGCCTTCATCGACTATATGAGCCAGCCTTCGATGCAGGGCGTGATGTCGCGCAAGGTCGGCACCACGCCGACGCTCAAGAAAGAGGTACTCGACCTCAAGCCGGAAGAGTTCGCCGCGGTATCGTCGGATATCGATCCGATCATCCCGCGCTACGACCTCTACACGTCGAAGGCCGACTGGATCAACCAGAAGTGGACCGAGTTGATCGTCGGCTGAGCCGTTCGATCCGCTTGAAAACTGATCGGCCGCCGGATTTCTTTCGGCGGCCTTGAAGCGCACAGCCTGAGAGGGATGAGCATGTCCGGACTAGACATCAACAGCATCACCAAAAAATTCGGCAATTTCGCCGCCGTCGACAATGTCCAGCTCAACGTGCCACACGGCACGTTCGTGTGCCTGCTCGGCCCATCGGGCTGCGGCAAGACCACGCTGCTGCGCATGATTGCCGGATTGGAGGAACCGACCAGCGGCGCCATCGTCCTCGACGGCGAGGACATCACGCCGCTGCCGACGCACAAGCGCAATCTCGGCATGGTGTTCCAGTCGCTGGCGCTGTTTCCGCATCTCTCCGTCGGCGACAACATCGCCTATGCGCTGCGCATTCGCGGCGCCTCCAAGGAGGAGCAGAAGAAGCGCGTCGACGAATTGCTGAGCTTGATCCACCTGACCGGCTTTGCCGACCGTCCGGTGGCCAAACTGTCGGGCGGCCAGCGTCAGCGCGTCGCGATTGCCCGGGCACTCGCCTTGTCGCCAAAACTGTTCCTGCTTGACGAGCCGCTGTCGGCGCTCGACGCCAAATTGCGCGAGGCCATGCAGGTAGAATTGCGCCAGCTGCAGCAGCGGCTCGGCATCACCACCATCGTCGTCACCCACGACCAGCGCGAAGCCATGACCATGGCCGACCTCGTCGTCGTCATGGGCCATGGCAAGATCCTGCAGGCGGCGCCACCGATCGAGATCTACCGCAAACCGGCCGACGCCTTCGTCGCCGATTTCATCGGCATCACCAATCTGTTGCCGGCCGAGATCGACAGCACCGGCCGCACCACCATTTTGGGTACAGCCATTCCCGGCCTGGCCATGCCGGCGGGTCAGACAAAAGCGTCCGTCTCGGTCCGTCCCGAGGATGTGCATCTGGGCAGCCCCGGCGGCTCGGCCATCACCGGCGAAGTGAGTTTCGTGCGCGACCTCGGCGGCACGATCGAGACCTTCGTCGACGTCGGCGGCACCAGCATTATTGCGGTCACGACGCCGCGCGAGCGCCATGACGTGCCAGTCGGCGCCAAGGTCGGCGTCACGCTGCCGCCTGCGAGCTGCGTGGTGCTCGGCGCATGAGACGCGAAGCTCCGAAGTCGGTAGCCGACTACACGCCGCTGTTCTTTCCGGCGCTGATGCTGATCGTCTTCTTCGTCGTGCCGTTCTCGACGATGATCGCGGTGAGTTTCTTCAAGCGCAACCCGTCCGGCTTCTACACGCCGGATTTCGTGCTCGACAATTACGCCCGCTTCCTGTCGGTGTTCTTCGGCGGAGTGCTCGGCTTCTCGCTGATGCTGGCGGTGCTGGTCGCGGTCTGCTGCGTCTGCATCGCTTTCCCCTTCACCTATCTCCTGACCCGACGGCCGCGCCGCGCACAGACGCTGTGGCTGGTCGGCCTGTTGTCGGTGCTGTCGCTGTCGGAAGTCATTATCGGCTTTGCCTGGTCGACGCTGTTTTCGCGCACGGCAGGCATCACCAATCTGTTCGTGGCGATCGGGCTGATGGACAAGCCGGTGGCGCTGCTGCCGACCTTCGGCGCGGTGCTGACCGGCATGGTCTACCAGGCGCTGCCTTACACCATCCTGGTGCTGTACCCCGCTCTGGTGCGCCTCGACCCGACTTTGCTGGAGGCTGCGCGCACGCTCGGCGCCTCGCCTATCCGGGCTTTCTTCAACGTCGTCGCGCCGGCGCTGCGCAACACCATCGTGGCGACGCTGATCATGGTGTTCGTCTTCGCACTCGGCTCGTATCTTTTGCCGCAGATCCTCGGGCGGCCGCAACACTGGACACTGTCGGTGCTGATCACCGACCAGGCGATCTACCAGTCCAACATGCCGTTCGCAGCCGCGATGGCAGTGTTCCTGGTGTTGATCTCACTGGCGCTGGTCGGACTGACCCTTCTCGTCGGACGCCGGGAGAACGCCCTATGACCGCGACCGTTTTGCGCCGTGTCTATTTCACTATCGTCGCGCTGTTCCTGGCCGCGCCGCTGATCGTGGTCGCGGGCGTGTCGATCAACTCACGCCAGGAGCTCACCTTCCCACCGGTTGGTTTCTCGCTGGCCTGGTACGCCCAGATCTTCACCGATCCGGAATGGCGGCTGGCGCTGATCCATTCGGTGACGCTCGCCGTTTGTTCGGCGGCGATTGCCGTTGCGGTCGCGCTGCCACTGGCCTGGTTCCTGTGGCGGCGCATCGCGCCATGGGCAAACATTTTCCAGGTGCTGGGGCTTGCCCCTTTCATCCTGCCGCCGGTCATCACCGCGCTCGGCTTTCTCTCCTTCTGGGCGACGGTCGGGCTGTTCGGCCAGTTCTTCACCGCCATCATCAGCCACGCCATCTTCTTCGTGACGCTGCCGCTGGTGACGTTGTCGCTGGGCTTTGCCTCGATCGACCGCTCGCTGGTCGAGGCTGCCGCCACCATGGGCGCCGACGACCGCACCGTGCTGAAGACGGTGGTGCTGCCGCTGATCCTGCCCTACCTCGTTTCGGGCTACGCCTTCGCCTTCGTGCTGTCGCTCAACGAATACATCGTCGCCTATATGACCATCGGCTTCACCACCGAGACGCTGCCGATCAAGATCTTCAACGCCCTGCGCTACGGCTACACGCCGACCATGGCCGCGGTGTCGGTGTTCTTCGTCGCGGTGGCGGCGCTGGTGTTCGGCTCGATCGCCCGGTTCGGCGATATTCGCAGATTGCTCGGTGCGATGTCGTCGGACGGCAACTGAATGCATTTAAGAGCGTGAGCATCGGGGCTTTTACGGCCCCGATGCGCTAACCGCTCGTTTCCTTTGGCGAAGGCATGGCCAATTTAGCCTCGAGCGCCATGGCGTGAGCAGCCACTGCCCCGGACGTGTTCAACGCGATCTCAGACTTGGGCGAGCGGCCCCAGCGCGGCCCGCAACGGGTCAAGGGCATCGCCATATAGCTTCCAACGCTCGACAGAGGTTGAATAGATCGGCTGGCGCACCTGCCAGCGGCTCGGCGTTCGGACTGTGCGTTCAGTTTCGTGAAATTGCAGACAGGCGGCGTCCCACTCCACGCCGAGGAAAGCGATCAATCCGCGAGCCTGGGTTTCGAGATCAGCCACGGTTCGTTCGTATTGCATGCCATGGATAGCAATTGGCAGGACCTTTGCCCAATGATTCATCAGGCGATCATATTGCCGATAATACTGGCCAAGTTTGGCGAGGTCGGCATTGTAGCCATGCGCATCCGAAAAATTGTGCATGAAGCAGGATGTGCAATTGTCCATCGGGTCGCGCATGCAATGGACGACACGCGCGTTTGGCAAAACAAGGCTGATGAAAGCCAATAGTTCGAAATTATGCGGCATCTTGTCGATGACGCGGATCGCTTTGTCGTTGCGCTTCTTGAGATAGCCGAGATATTTCGAACCGAGGTCTTTGGCTTTCTGCGGAGTGAGTGCCTCCATGGCCATGGTGAAGATCGTAGGATCAAGCTGATCGAACCCAAGTTCTGCAGCCAACAGACGGATAATCGGCAGTTCGCCGGCGCCATAGATACCCCGATGGCTGGCGCATATCTGCTCGGTCAGCGTCGTTCCCGAACGTGGCATGCCAACGATGAAGACAGGTCGGTCGGACGGATTGCCAAATCCTTGACGAGCTTCAAAAAAACCAGCGTCGAAAGTGTGGATGAAGCTGTCGTAAAGCCTCGTGTGCAGGTCAATATCGAAGTCGTTGCCGGAAATGGCCTTTGCCTTGGTGAAATGGCGGATCGCAGGCAGATACTCGTGTTGGTCGTTAAGCATCTTTCCTGCGGCATGGTGGAGGATCACCCGATCACGATCGGTGGTCGTCGGCAGCTCGAGGCGGGCCTGCACCAACGCCACGGCGGGATCGCCCTTTATCGCCCGTCGTGCGAGCGCCAGCCCGGCCAGTGCCTCGACATTCCGCTGGTCGAGGGCAATGGCACGCTCAAAATATCCAACCGCTTCGGCTTGTCTGCCCATATCCGTGAGAAGGTCGCCCATGCCGACAAGGGCAGTGAGCGACTGGCCGTCGACCTCGAGCGCCCTGCGATAGAAACCCTCGGCAATCTCGCCCGCAAGTTCGGTCCTATAGGACCGGCCAAGGTTGCACATAGCCTCGATCAGCCTGCCGTCAAGATCGATCGCTTTTCTCAGATGCTTGCGCGCCAGATCGACATTTCCGACAAGATTATAGACATTACCAAGATTATTTCGGAAAATAGCGTTGTTGGGATCGAGTTTGACTGCTCGTTTCATGTAGCTAACGGCCACATCGTTTCGATGCGCTTCGATTGCCAGTGTACCCATCAGGTTAAGCGCCATGGCATTGTCGGGTTGCTGGCGCAGGACAGTCTGGTAGCAAAACTCTGCTTCACGGAAGAGATTTCGCCGTTGAAAGTCGATACCGCGCTGTAAGGTCTCCAGAGCAGATTTCCCCGTGGTGGGGTGCAAGTTCTGGGCCATAGCTATGGTGCCACGGGTTGCTGGAGCAGCGACAACGGGATCGTTAACTCCTGGTTGCCGGACAGCCGACGACAGTCAGCCGGATCGAGTTGCAACCAATCAGAATTTGAACGTCACGCCAAGCTGAAGGTTTTGGGAATTCAGCTTGCCGTTTGAAAAAACGGCGTCGCCTTCGCGACTGGAATCGAAGTCGACACTGGAGACAGCCTTGAACCGGTAGCCAAAGTCGATGTCGATATTCTGCGCCAGCGCGTAGTTGACGCCGGCTCCCAATTGACCGGCGAAGCCCCACCCGCCCGACCCGTACCCATACAAGTGCCCGTCCCAATGGGTGTCGGCGGTTACGTAGGCGGCGCCGAGGCCGCCGCCAGCGTAGACCGTGGCCTTCCCGAAATGAGCAACGTCGGCCCAGACGTTGGCAAGCAGATATGTAGCTGACAAATTACCCGAGGCCGGGTACCCCGAAAAAGGACCCTCGGAATACGTGCTCGCCTTGTAGCGAGCATAGGACAGTTCACCTTCGACGCGAAATACGTCATTGAACCGTTTGCCGACGGCCGCGCCGACGATGAAGCCGGTCTTGAAGTCCATGGAGAAGTCATTGTTGTAGTAGTCCGCGTGGGTCTTTACCTCACTGGGAAAGCTCGCGCCGCCGAACAGCGTGACATACCAAAGGTCCTGGGCAGCGGGGATTTCGACGGCCTCGGCAGCATGTGCAGCAGAGGTCCAGCCGAGCGCCAGTGCTAACGTCGACACGCTGGCCATCAGGTTCAGTTTCATGGACACGCCATCCCACACCGAAATGCATCAGGCGACATCAGTCTCGGCCAATTGCCGAACTGTCAACCTTTGAACATGCAACCTGATTTTTCGACCGAGATTAACAGCAGTTCCCGTTGCAATACTGCAACAACACTGCAACAACCGGATTGTGGCGTCATGATCGGCGAAAAGTTTGCGGCGGGCAGGCTGCGGGCCAACGCACAGGCACGGCCAATACCGCGCCCGGCGCTGGTCAGCCGAGGCGATCGAGGTCCGACCAAAGCCACTTCACTGTCCAGGTAAGTCCGCGAACTGCAACGCGCCTATACCGTGCAATATTCAGCTGTTCTTTCGGCCAAAAGCGAACACTTCAGGCTCGCGCCGAGCAGGTCATCAAGCTTTGCTTCGACCAAAGCGAGACTTCAAAATGCGGCCGATCTGGACCAGATTCAGAAGCACAAAGAAAACGTTCCAGCCGACGACGTTCATGAGCGGCGGCGGCTGGCTATAGAAATACACGGCAAGGCAGATTGCGGCCGCCGTGGTGAGAATCCTCAGCCGCAAAATGTCCAGCGTGAAGTAGGCGATCACATACAGGATGTTCGCCATGTTTATCAGAAGGTCCATGTCCCTGGTTCCAATGGATGCTGGGCACTCAGACGAGACGGTCCTTGAAGTGTTCCCGAACGGCAAAGGCGATCGCGCCGCGGCGAATGCCTATGTCCTTCAGGATGTGGTCGGGCAGCTCCTGCAAAGCCCTCTCGGCCCTGCGTACTCTCAGCCCGATCGAAACGCGCTTCAGGTAGTGAAACATTGCTTTCTCCATTCGTGGGAATCGCAGCGCATGGAAGGCGGCATGCCGCCCCAAGCGCCGTGCTGTTAGTGTTTGCTGGTTGAATGACGCTGCCCCGCTTTGTTCACGCGAGGCAGCGACTGGAGGTCGTCAGGCCGCCGCCGTCATCGGATCATTGCGAAGGATGACCGTGTCGACGACGGGATAGAATTCCTCACCGGGCATGCCGACGCGCTTGGCGTGATCCCGGATGGCCTCGCCGTCCTTGGCCTCGTAGATGCAGAAGGTGCCGATGCGCCCGTCGGGCTCGTGCACGACATAGCTGCGGATCCAGCTGACCGTGCCCGCCATCTGTTCCTTGGCGACCTTTGCCGATTTCGCGCCTGCGGCTTCGAGTTCCTGCAGGGATGCCCACGCGCTCGGGCGGCGGATAACAAACAGGTTCATGATCTTTCCCTTTCGATTTCGCGCCAGCCTTTCGCCGGCGCTGCTGATTGCCAGGCGTGTCTGCCTGGCTGGGGAAAAATTACCTTCGAGGGGGACTGATCGTCCTTATCGGGACCTGATCTCTGGCTGATCTTTCGCTGCCACCGCCGATAAGCTCGATCAGGAGGCAGGCAGGATCAGAGGATGAGTTCTTGCATGGAGCCATCGCCGGGCGGCTGGCTCTCGCGCGAAAAGCTGTGGCGAAGCGTTGCAGCTTCCTCTTCCAGGCGCCGAGATCCCAGATGGCGGGCCGATCTCTCTGCCGCGGTGATCTCTACTTTCGCTCCGCTGACGTCACCCGATCTCAACAAGGCGCTGGCGAGCTGCAGCCGAACCCTTGCCGCGTGATATTCGACGCCTGCGCTGGTCCAAAGCTGCCGGGCCAACAGTAGAAGCCGATTGCCGTTCGGGTCGCCTGGCTCGCAAAGGGCTGCTTTGGTTTCGGCTATCAAGGCCTGCGTTGCCGGTTGCCGCCAGCGCTCTGGCTGCGCATCGATTTCGTGGAGATAGATTGACGCCTGGGCAGAGCGCCCACCGCGCGCCGCTATGCAGGCTGCGTTCACCAGCAGGTTTCCGCGCCGCTGCAGATGGAACCATGACATCCCTTGCAGAGCCCGATCGAGCGCGGCAAGCGCCCCGTCCAGATCGCCTGTTTCGAACAAAAGCACGGCATTGCCCGGTTCCGCGTCCCAGCCCAGTGCATAAGCCTGGTCGTAGTCGGCGCGCGCCGATGTGAGCTCGCCGATCATGGCGAAGATATCGCCGCGAACGCGGAAGCCTTCGCCGAGCGACCAGGATTCCTCCGCGGAGAGTTTGGGAAGCGCTTCGTTTATGCAGGTCAGGGCTTCAGGCAATATCTGCTGCGCCGCGACCACTTCGGCGCGGTGAAGGTCACACGCGCCCGAGGTCTGCGCGAAACTTGCGGTGCACCAGCTTTCAAAACCTTCGCTCCACTGGCGAGCACGGGGCCAATCGGCGTACGTCCTGCAGCTCCAGAGTATATTGCAGTAAACCAGACTACCGGTGATCGGGTCGACCTGGCTCGACAACGCGATCGCCGCCGCATGGTTTTGCTGCTCGCTGCCCTCCTCGATCTTGCCGAGGGCGAGGTTGAAAAACCCCTTGTATGTCAAAGTCAGAGCTCGCAGGCCGGGATCGTCGCAATTTTCAGCTATCGCGTAAGCGGCTGACGCCAGCTGCAGCGCTTCCTCGGGACGGCCGCCCGAGGATGCCAGGCGCGACCTCATCCACAGCAGATATGCTTGCGTAGCATCGTCCGGCGACTGGGACAGAAGCGACGCAGCACGCTCCAGCCATCCCTCTGCAACGGCCCCTGATCCGCGCTCGGCCTGGATCTTTGCGAGCGTGACAGCGGATCTGGCGGCGCGGGCCAAGTCGCCGGCCTCGACGTGAGCCGCCACCGCGCGGGCCAGCACAGGGATCGCCGAGGTAGGTCGCCCACCACATTCGACGACCAGAGCCCAGAGATCGACATCAGCAGGAGAGAGATCTTCATTGTCCGCCAAATGCGCGAAAAGTTTTGCAGCCGCGCTCCAGTCGCGCAGGGCTGCCAGCCTGCGGGCCTCGGCAAGCATGTCGTCCCCTTGCAACGAGGCAGGCCGGACATAGCCCAGCCCCGGTTCATCGATGGCGAAGCGATAGCCGTGGCGAACGTAGCTGTGTATCGCGTCTTGCAGGCCACCGGCTGCCAGCGCCTTTCGAGTGAGGCTGACCACGCGCTGAAGTGATGCTTCCGTCACGATGACATCCGGCCAAAGAGCGTCCATCAATTCGTCCTTGGGGACCACCCTGCCGGCGTTGCGCACCAAGTACACCAGCAGGTCAAAGACGAGCGGCTGGATTTTCTGCCCAACGCCGCTTAGCGACAGTTTGCGGGCAGCTTCATCCAGTTCGAATTGTCCAAATGAGTGTTGCATCGCCCCTTTCCGATGCAACAATCTACCTTATCAGCTTTGACTAGGGGAGAGGCCTGGGCCGAATGTCGGCAAGGCTAGGTTGGATCGGTAGCCAACGGCAGCTTTAGCGACAGCAACTGGCGGACCGATTGGTGCGCCATCAATGGCTGAAGACGAGCGGCGGCGCGATGCGGTCGCGCCTGAGCCAGCGGGCCAGGAGCAGCACCGCCACCACCGCCAGCCCCGACGCCAGGCCGATCCAGATGCCGACGCCGTGCAGGCCGAAATGGAAGGCGAGCAACACGCCGAGCGGCAGGCCGATGCCCCAATAGCCGACGGCGGCATAGATCATCGGCACCTTGGTGTCGTGCAGGCCGCGCAGCATGCCGGCGGCAACGGCTTGTGCGCCGTCGAAAATCTGAAACAGCGCCGCAAAGGCCAGGAACGACACGGCAAGGGCGATCACCCTGGCATTGACCGGATCGGTCATGTCGATGAAGGCGCTGATCAGCAGATGCGGCCACAGGACCATCACCAGCCCCATCAGCGCCATGAACGAGACGCCGATGACGAAGGCGGTCCAGCCGGCGCGTGAAACGCCTGCCGGATTGCCGGCGCCATGGGCCAGGCCGACGCGCACCGTGACCGCCTGGTTGAGGCCGAGCGGCACCATGAAGGAGATCGAGGCAATCTGGATGGAGATGGCGTGCGCGGCCAGCGAATCCGCATCGATCAGGCCCATCAGCAGAGCTGCCGCATTGAAGATCGTCACCTCGAAGGCGAGGATGCCGGCGATCGGCAGGCCAAGCCGCAGCAGGCCCTTGAAGCGCGGCCAGTCGGAACGCCAGAAGCGGCCGAGCAGCCGGTAGCGGCGGAACTTCTTCTCCAGCATCACCACCGCTGCCAAGCCGCAGAACATCAGCGTGCTCGACAGCGTCGTGGCAAGTCCTGAACCCGCAATGCCCATCGAGCTGATCCCGAGATTGCCGAACATGAACACCCAGTTGAAGAAGGCGTTGCAGGCGACGGCGACGAAGACGATGACCAGCGCCCAGCCCGGCCGCTCCAACGCCGAGATGAAGGAGCGCAGCACGATATAGCCGTAGAAAGGCAGCACCGCCCATTCGAGCCAACGCAGATAGATACCGGCTTGATGGGCGAGCGCCGGCTCCTGTCCCATGGCCAGCAGAATGGCTTCCCCATGCCAGAGGAAGATCCAGATCGGGATCGCGATCAGGATCGCCAGCCACAGGCCCTGGCGCACGGTGCGGCGCAGGTCGCGCACGGAATGGCGGCGGCGGCCAAGCTCGGTCGCCATCATCGGCGAGGTCGCCAGCATCAGGCCGAGGCCGAAGATCAGCGGCATGAAATAGAGGTTGGCGCCAAGTGCGCCGCTGGCCAGCGTGTCTGCGCCCAGACGCCCCATCATCATGACGTCGGTGGCCGTCATCGCGGTCTGGCCGAGATTGGTCAGCACCATCGGCCAGGCGAGCGCCAGCGTCGCCCTGATTTCCTGACGCCAAAGATTTTCCGGCGCATGAGCGCCGGCTTCGATCGCAGACATTGTCCTGCTCTTTCCGATTGCGGCGCGTCGGCAATAGGCCGGAAGCCGCACTTCCAAACGGCAAAACCTTCGGTTTCGCGGCGTTTGTGCCGTTCTATTGGACGAAATGCGACATTAAGGCAAGGGAGGAGGGACAGGCAGAGATTGAGCCAGAGGCGCGAGACCCTCCCATCCGGCCGTCCTTGGATCAGCCGATGCTTTCGCCGCCGTCGATGACCAGTGCCTGGCCGGTCATGAAGGATGAGCGGTCGGAGACGAGGAACAGGATCGCTTCGGCGATCTCCTCGGCGCTGGCCCAGCGACCCATCGGGATCTTGGTGCGGACATAGGTCTCGATCGCTTCGCGTCCGCCCATCTGGGCGATGAACGGCTCGTTGAAGGGCGTATCGACCCAGCCGGGGCAGAGCGCGTTGACGCGGACATTATGCCGGGCATAGTCCAGCGACATCTGCCTGGTCATCGCCACCACCGCATGTTTGGAGGTGGCATAGGCGATCATCTCGCGGTCGTAGAATACGCCGGAATTCGAGGCCGTGTTGAGGATGACGCCGCCACCTTGCGCGACCATTGCCGGCATGACGATCCGCGCGGCCAGAAACTGCGCCCGTACATTGATGCGCCAGGACGCATCCATGCCATCGACTTCGACCTCGGTCAGCGCCCCGCCGACCTGGATGCCGGCGTGATTGTGCAGGATGTCGATCCGCCCGTGCTTGTCGAGCGTGCCACCAATGAGTTGCTCGACAGCCGTGTCGTCAGCGACATCGGTCGCGATCGCTTCTGCCTGCCCGCCCGCCGCGTGGATTTCGGAAGCCGTCGCCTCGCCGCTGGCCTGATCCCGGTCTGCGATGACCACGACCGCGCCCTCCCTGGCCATGATCATGGCGCCGGCGCGGCCGATGCCGGAGCCGGCGCCCGTTACCACGGCGATGCGGTCTTTGAGGATCATGATGCGGCTTTCAGTTTGCCGGCTTGCGCTGGCGCAGCTGCCATTGGGCAAGCACCACGAGCAGGACCGAGGCGACGAGCACGATCGTCGCAATGGCATTGATTTCCGGCGTGACGCCGCGCCGGATCGAGGCGAAGACATAGATCGGCAGTGTCGTCTGCGCGCCGGCAACGAAGAAGGCGACGATGAAATCGTCGAAGGAGAAGGTGAAGGCAAGCAGGAAGCCGGCGACCACCGCCGGCATGATCTGCGGCAGCACGATCGAGCGGAAGGTGGTCAGAGGCGTGGCATAGAGATCGCTGGATGCCTCGACCAGATTGCGGTCGAGGCTGGCGAGACGCGTGCCGACGATCATCGTCACCAGTGCCATGGAGAACAGGCCATGCGCGGCGATGATCGATCCATAGCCGAGCGACAGGCGCGGCGGCTGGCCGTCAGGCCAGATCGAGGCGAGGAACGGGTTGAGCACGCCAAACAGCTGGACGAGCGCAACCAGGGTGGAAATGCCGATGACGACGCCGGGAACGACGATCGCGGCACCCATCAGCGCGTCGAAGACGGCGCGGGTTCTGAGCCCGACCCGCGCCAGGCCGAGCGCTGCTGCCGTGCCGCACACCGCCGCCAGAAGCGCGCTGGTGGTGGCGATGAACAGGCTGTTCTTCAGCGCCTCGACCAGGAACGGGTTCGACAGCGCGGTGCCATACCACTGCACCGAAAAGCCGGTGAACTCGCTGGCATGACGGCCGGCGTTGAAGGAGAACAGCACGACCAGCGCAATCGGCAGATAGAGGAAGGCGAAGACGGCGGTGACGAAGGCGCGCATCAGATCAGGTCCACCCTGCGGGCGCCCGACACCCGTGTCGAAATGCGGTTGGCAGCAATCAGCACCACCACCGAAACCGCCACCAGCGTGATCGCAATGGCCGATCCGAACGGCCAGTTGCGCGACTGCAGGAACAGGTCGACCAGCGCGTTGCCGATGAAGAACACTTTGCCGCCGCCAAGCAGCGTCGGGATCAGGTATTCGCCGAGCAGCAGGATCATGACCAGCGAAAAGCCGGTCATCACGCCGGGCAGCGAAAGCTTCAGGGTCACGCCCAGGAATGTCGAGAGCGGCGTCGCGCCGAGATCGGCGGAGGCTTCCAGCAGCCGCCGGTCGAGCCGTTCGAGGCTGACATAGATCGGCAGGATCATCAACGGCAGATAGCCGTAGACGATGCCGAGCAGAACGGCGCCCGGCGTGTTGATCAGCCTGACATCCTCGATGCCGACAAAGGCGAGCAAAGCCGGAATGCCGCGTCCGCCCAGAATGTACATCCAGGCATAGGTGCGCATCAGAAGGCTGGTCCAGAACGGAATGACGACGAGCGCAAGCAGGATCAGCCGCCAGCGTTGCGGCGCCTTCAAGGCAAGGTAATAGGCGACCGGGTAGGCGACGAGCAGGCAGGCAAGCGCGCCCACCGGCGCCAGCATCATCGTGTTCCAGAAAGCGGTCGCCCGCGCCGGAAGGTTGGCGTATTGCGCCAGCGTGAAGGCGGCCTGGTAGCCGCCCTCCGGCGCCCGCTCGCCGACGCTGAACACGGCAATGGCGATGAATGGCAATACCAGAAACACCACCAGCCACACTGTAGCCGGAGCGAGCAGCAGCGCTGTCAGGATGTTATGCCGAAATCTGTTGCCGTGCATGAAAAACCGCCCCGATGCCGGCGGACATAGGCCCGCCGGTTGCTTGTCTCATTCAGGCCGGCTTCAAGCCGACTTGAAGCGCGCCATCAGCTCGGCGCGACCGGGATCGGTAAGCGTCGCCGCCGCGCCGAATTCCAGCGGCGTCAAAAGGTCGGCCGCCGGATAGAGGATCGGATTGTCCAGCACTTCCTTGGGCAGCAGCTTGTTGACGCGTGCGTCGGTCGAGGGCGCGCCATTGGCCAGATGCTCCTTCACCGCGACTTCAGGGTTCATCAGATAGTTGAGCAAGGCGTAGCCGGCAGGCTTGTTCGGCGCGTCCTTCGGGATGGCGTAGAAGTCGGTCCAGATCTCGCCACCCTCCTTGCCCAGCACATAGGCGATCTCTGGGATATCGCGATGCAGCTGCGCGCCGTCATTCGTCCAGCACATGGTCATCCAGGCGTCGCCCGCCCGCATTCCGGGCTGATAGTCGGAGGAGACCGCGAACAGATGCGGCTTGACCTTGAGCAGCAGTTCCTCGGCCTTGGCAAGTTCGTCCTGCTTCAGCGAGTTGAAGGAATAGCCGTAATATTTCAGCGCGTTGCCGATGGTGGTCAGCTGGTAGTCGTGCACCATGGTGCGGCCATCGCCCTCAGCCATGGCGACGTCCCAGAACTCCTTCCAGCTGGTCATCGGCTTGGCCAGCTTCTTGGTGTTGACGGCAAAGCCGGTCGTGCCCCAGTTCTTCGGCACCGCATAGGTCGTGCCGTCGATCGTGCCTTCCGAGGTGAAGCGTGGGTCTTCCTGGGAGCCGTCGAAATTCGGCAGCTTCGCCATATCGAGCGGATCGATGATGCCGAGTTTCTTGTAGGTCGAGATGGTGTAATTGGTCGGCACGAACAGGCTCCAGCCCGAAGCGCCGGCCTGCAGCTTGGCCAGCATCTCCTCATTGGAGCCGAAGACGTTGACCTCGACGGCGACGCCGGTGTCCTTCTTGAAGTTTTCGAAGGTCTGCGGGTCGTGGTAGTTCGGCCAGGTGGCGATCGACATGCGGTCGCCAAGGTTTTCGGCGGCGAAGGCCGGCGTCGGCATGATGCCGATCTCGCGCGCCATCACCGCGGTTGCGATGCCCAGGCCGGTGAGGCCGAGGAAGTCGCGGCGGCCGATCGAGCCGCGCTTCAAACGCATTAGCTGGTCGACGAAGTTCTCAGGGCTTATCGGCAGTCCGTCACGATATGATTTCGACATTTTTTGCTACCCTCTGGTTGGTCCCGTTGTTCTTGATCTCCGGAAACGCCAGCGGCGTCCCGGAGGCAAAGCCGATGGCGACGGGTTCACCCGGCTTGAAGAGATTGCCATGGCCGATCACATGGTCGGCCTTGGCCAGCAGCGTTCCGATGCCCTGGACCTCGATGGCGTATTCCGCGGTCGAGCCCAGAAAGATCCGGTTGCGCACGATGCCCTTGAACGGGCTGCCTTCCGTGGCGCCGAGGCTTAGCGATTCCGGACGCAGACTGACCGAGACGGTCTCGCCCTTCCGCAAGGCGGTTCGCTTGCGCGCGGCAATGACGGTGCCGTCGGCGAGCGCCACGTTGACCAGGTCGCCCGAATGCCCGGCGACCTTGCCGCTCAACAGATTGGTCTTGCCGACGAAATCGGCGACGAACAGGTCCGCCGGCTCGTCATAGATCTCGTTCGGCTGCCCGAGCTGAACGATGCGGCCGCCATTCATGACGCAGACGAAATCGCTCATCGACAGCGCTTCCTCCTGGTCGTGGGTGACCAGCACGAAGGTGATGCCGATCTCGCGCTGCAGGTTCTGCAGCTCGATCTGCATGTCGGTGCGCAGCTTCTTGTCGAGCGCCGCCAGCGGCTCGTCGAGCAGCAGCACCGCCGGCTTGTTGACCAGCGCGCGCGCCAGAGCCACGCGCTGCTGCTGGCCGCCGGAGAGTTCGTGGATCTTGCGGCCGCCATAGCCGGCGAGCCGCACCATTTCGAGGGCCTCGCCGGCGCGCCGGCCGATCTCCTGCGACGACAGCCGTGGCCGTGCCTGGCGCAGCCCATAAGACACATTGGCTTCCACATCGAGATGCGGAAACAGCGCATATTGCTGGAACACCATGTTGACCGGCCGGCGATAGGGCGGCGTGCCGGCCATGTCCTGGCCGCGGATGAACACCTGGCCTTCGCTCGGCTGCTCGAAGCCGCCGATCATGCGCAGACATGTGGTCTTGCCGCAGCCGGACGGGCCGAGCAGGGCGACAAAGGCGGAGGGCGGAATGGCTAGATCGATGCCGGTGACCGCGGTCACCGCGCCATAGCGCTTGGTGACGCCGCGAAACTCGATGTCGGGCACTGCGGTCAAAGTGCTGGCTCCAGCAACAGGGCTATTTCAGGACGCTACCAGAGCCAATGGCGGCTAGTATATACCTCGCTGGTGGTATATCTGATCTATTTTCTCGTTTAAGGGGGTATAGGTTGAGTGCGTCCCGCAGCGACGAATACAGCCAGCTCGCTGCGCTTGTCGCGGCGACGCGAGAGACCAGCGGCGACCTGTTCGGCAGCGCGATGGTCAATTGGCTGAGGCAGCATGTCAGCTTCGACCACTGCGTGATCTTCGGCTATCGCGGTGCGGCGCGACCGCCGCTGCTGTTCGAAACCTTCTCGCCGGCCGAAAGCCATGTCTTCGTCACGCTCTATCAGGAAGGGCCCTATCTGCTCGACCCGTTCCACCACGCGGCTGTCGAGCGCAAGGAGGGGTTCTGGCGCATGCGCGAACTGGCGCCCGACCGCTTCTATGCCAGCGAGTATTTTCGCACCTACTACAGCCAGACAAGACTCGCCGAGGAGGTCGGCTTCTTCGTGCCATTGCCGGGAAAGGATGCGCTGGTGCTGTCGCTCATGCGATTGCAGGCCTCGGGGCCCTTCGGCACCGCCGATGCCAGGCTGCTGCGCGACATGGCGCCGGCGGTGATCGGTTTCGCCCGGTTGCGCTGGCCAGCTCTTGCGACCGACGAGCCGGACGAAGCGGAGCAGGACGAGACGATCGCCGCGACCAACGAGTTCGACCGTGCGCAAATCTGGGAGAGCCTGTCGCTGACAGCGCGCGAAAAGCATGTCGTCGACCTGGTGCTGCAGGGGCATTCCACCGAGTCGATCGCGAGAGCGTTGCGCATCGTGCCGGGAACCGTGAAGGTCCACCGCCGCAACATCCACCGCAAGCTCGGCATCAAATCCCAGGCCGGACTGTTCGCCCGTTTCATCGAGATCATCGAGAGCCGGCGCTGACGTCGTGAAGATAGAGATCGTTCACTTGCCGGCGACAGACTGCTAGGAACAAGCCGAAACCGGACCGCATCCGGATTTCGCCCGGAGAGCAGACGATGGCATTCAGGCGCAGAAAGAATACGGCCGCGATCCCACGCACGGTGCCTGCCTTCGAGCATATCGTCACCGAGGCGAGCGACAGTTTCCTGTGGCGCGTGGACGACTATCCCTGGGAGCGCAATGTCTGGAATTTCCATCCGGAATACGAAATCCATCTTTTGCGGAAATCCTCCGGCGTCGTGCTGGTCGGCGACCATATCGGCGAGTTCGGGCCGGGCTATCTGGCCATCGTCGGCGGCGGGCTGCCGCATGACTGGGTGACGGCGGTGCAGCCCGGTGAGCTGATAGAGGGCCGCGACATCGTCCTGCAGTTCGACCCGCAGCGGCTGCGCGGATCGGCCGGGCTGCTGCCGGAACTGCGCGAGCTGGAGCCGTTCCTGGAGCGGTCGCTGCGCGGCATCGTCTTCCACGGCCGCACCGCGCTCGACGGCGCGGCGCTGATGGAGCGGATGGGCACGGTGCATGGGCTCGCCCGGCTCTGCCTGTTCCTCGAACTGGTGGATCTGCTGGCCAGGACCGACGAATACGAGCTTTTGTCGTCACCGGATTTCTCACCCGCCCTCGATGCAACCTCGCTTGATATCATCCAGCGCACGCTGACCTATCTGTTCCAGCATTTCGCCGAGGACCTGAAGCTGCCGGAGGTGGCGGAACTGGCCGGCATGAGCGAAAGCACGTTTTCGCGCTTCTTCCAGAAGAACACCGGCAACTCCTTCAGCGACCACATCGCCAAGCTCCGGCTCTGGCAGGCCTGCAAGCTGCTGGCCGACACCGATATTCCGATCACCGACATCTGCTTCCAGGTCGGCTATATGAACATATCCAACTTCAACCGCGCCTTCCTGCGCAAGCACAAGATGACGCCGTCATCCTATCGCAAGCTGTCGCGGCAGCGGCTGACGATGCGCGCCTGAAAACCGGCCTTTCCGGCCCATCGGTACTCACCTGACGGGCACCGTCCCTAAGGAGACGGTTTTGCAGCGCACAATGCATAAAAGTACAGGTCTGCTGCAACGGGGCTTCTAGCGCGGCCTTTAGCAACTCCTCATTTTGGCGATGGGTGGCTTGTCGCTCGGGCGATGGCGAGGATCGCGCAAACCGAGGACTTCCGCTTCCTGCGACTGTTCCTGGAGGAGAAAATCAATGAAACCAATTCGGCTCGCTGCGAGCTTAAGCGCAGCTTTCCTGCTCACCACCACCCTCTCGACCATGGCGCTGGCGGCGCCGGTCTGCTCGGCGCCGGTCAAGGTGCTGGCGCAGCCGCGCGACGGCCTGACGCTGCTGGAAGAGTCCAAGGACGAATTCCAGAAACTGGCCGGCGCCAGCTTCCAGATCGACTATCTCAACGAGAACGACCGCCGCGCAAAGTCGCGCGCCGACGCCTCCACCGTCGGCAACTACAACGTCTACTATGTCGACGAAGCCAATGTCGCTTTGTTCGCCTCGTCGAAATGGATCGTGCCGCTGGCCGATTATTATCCGGCTGATTACGACTATGCCGATTTCGATCCGGGCCGGCAGAAGGTCGCCACCTATGACGGCAAGGTGTGGTTCGCGCCACTGACAGGCGGCGGCGACCTGATGGTCTATCGCAAGGATGTGCTCGAGGCCGCCGGTATCCAACCGCCGAAGACGCTTGATGAACTGATTGCCGACGTGCCGAAGCTGACTGACCCGGACAAGGGCATGTATGGTATCGCGCTGCGCGGCGCGCGTGGTTCGGGCGCCAATGTCTGGCGCTGGATGCCGTTCTTCAAGGCCTATGGCGGCAAGTGGTTCGATGGCGACAAGCCGGCTTTCAACTCCGAGGCTGCCTTCAAGGCGACCGAGACTTACCTTAAGCTGTTCAAGGACTCCGCGCCTGGCACGCAGACCGGCAGCTGGGACGAATCGACCGGCGCGTTCCTGTCGGGCCAGGTCGCCATCCTCGTCGAATCCACACCGCTGTCGGGTATGGCGGTCGACCCGAAGACGTCGCAAGTGGTCGGCAAGATCGGCTTCCTGCCACCCCCTTCGCCGCTGACCGGCGGCGGTTATGGTCATGGTCTTGCCATTGCTGCCAAGGCCAATGCCGATGACGCCTCGAAGAAATGCGCCGGCCTGTTCATTGCCTGGGCGACGTCGAAAGAGAATGAGAAGCGCCGGCTCGACGCGCACCAGTTCGGCGAGCTCAACCGCACCAGCATCTTGTCCAGCAAGGAGTTCGCCGACATCTATGGCGCCGATCTCGGCCAGGCACTTGCCGAGACCGGCAAGGTGACGGCGGTCAACTTTTGGCAGGATCCGCGCTGGCCGGATCTCGGCGACCGCTGGGGCATTATCCTGGAAGAGCTGGTCACCGGCACGCGCACCGACGTCAAAGGCGGCCTCGACGAACTCGAAGCCTACGCCAACGAGCTGATGAAAAAGAAGTAATCCTCCCGCCCGCGGTGCGCGGTCCACGGCATTCGGTGGAATGCCGGGACCTGTGCGCCGCGGGTCTCCCCCCCGAAAGGCATAGCCCGAGGATAGGCAATGCGCCGACGCTCTTCCCTGCCCGTGACGTTTCTGGTTCCGACGCTCGCCATTCTCCTGGTGCTGTCGATGGTGCCGACGCTCTACGCCATCGTCATCGCCTTGCAGAACCGCGAACTGAGCTCGTCGGACTATTCCTGGGTCTGGCTGTCGAACTTCATCGATCTGTTCCTCGACCGGCGGTTCCTCAACGCCGTCTGGGTGTCGGTGAAATGGGAAATCGTCACCGTCGTGGCGACAATGGTGGTGGCGATCGGGCTCGGCGTGCTGATGTTCGAAGTGGCGTCACCGCGGCTGCGCAACATCTACTGCCTGCTGTTCATCATCCCGGTGCTGTTGCCGCGCGTTTCGGCGGCCTTCGTGTGGAAGTTCGCCTATCATCCGCTCTACGGCATCGCCACCTACCCCTACCGGCTCATCACCGGTGGACTGATCTTCGATCCGCTGTCCAAGCCGTCGACGGCCTTGTTTGCCGTCGCCTCGGTCGATGTCTGGCAGTGGGGACTGTTCTTCGCCGTCATCGTGCTGAAGCTTTTGGAGACCTTGCCGCCGCAGCCGATCGAGGCGGCGCGGCTCGACCACGCCAAGCGCTGGCAGATCCATGCCTATGTGACCTTGCCTATGCTGAAGGCGCCGCTGATCAGCCTGATGTTCGTCAAGATGATCGAGTCGTTGCGTTCCTTCGACCTGATCTATGTGATGACGCGCGGCGGGCCGGGCGTGGCGACCGAGACGCTCGACATGTATGCCTTCTCGCAGGGCTTCATCGAATCCGGCAAGGTGTCCTACGCCTCGGCCATGGCGGTGCTGATGATGATCGCAACCGTCATCACCTTCACCATGTTGTGGAAGCGGGTGCAGGCATGAGGCCCCATCGCACAAGATTAGGCCTGATCATCGGCAAGACCATTCTGGCCTTTGCCGGCTTCATGGCGGTGTTTCCGCTCGCCTGGACCGCACTCAATTCGCTGAAGAACAATGTCGACATCATCACCCGCGTGCCGCGCCTGGTGTTTTCGCCGACATTCGACAACATCCGCTACATTATCGGCCGCGACAGCGTCATGACCGGGCTCCACAATTCGGTCATCGCCTGCTGCTGCGCCGTGCTGATCGGAGTCGTGCTCGGCCTGCCGGCGGCCTATGCGGTGGCGCGCTATCCCAACCGCTTCGCCGGCGACATCCAGTTCTTCGTGCTGTCGCTGCGCTTCCTGCCGCCGGTCGCGGTCGCCATTCCATTGATGGTGATCTGGCTGCAGATCGGACTCTACGACACTTTGCCGGCGCTGATCGTCACCTATTCGCTGCTCACCATCTCGGTGATTATGTGGCTCGCCATCCCTGCCTTCCAGGCAGTGCCGAAGGAAATCGAGGAAGCGGCCTTTGTCGACGGCTACGGGGCCTATTCGGTGTTCTGGCGGATCGCGCTGCCGCTTGCGGCGCGCTCGCTGATCGGGGCCGTTGCCTTCAGCTTCGTGCTGGTGTGGAACGAATTCCTGATCGCACTGATGCTGTCGAGCTCCGACGCCAAGACCTTGCCGATCGTCGCTTCCGAACTGTCGCAGCAAGGCATGAACGTGCCGTGGGGCATCCTCAATGCTTCGGTCGTGCTGCTGTCGATGCCGCCGCTGCTGTTCCTCGGCGTGCTCAGCGGCTTTCTGAATTCTGTTTTCCGGCAAAAAAAGACTTGATGCGAGGACTGACCGATGCGGGCACTGGTGCTTGAGAAAAAAGGCGAACTGTCGCTGCGCGAGATCGCGCTGCCCCTCGACGTCGGACCGGACGACGTCAAAATCGCCATCCACACGGTCGGCGTCTGCGGCAGCGACGTGCACTATTACACGCATGGCGCCATTGGCAGCTACGTCGTGCGGGCACCTATGGTGCTCGGCCATGAAGCCTCCGGAACGATCGTCGAGGTGGGCGCCAATGTCGAGGCGTTCAAAATCGGCGACCGCGTCTGCATGGAGCCCGGCGTACCAAACCTGTCGTCGCGCGCGACAAGGCTCGGCATCTACAATGTCGACCCCGACGTCAGCTTCTGGGCGACACCGCCGGTGCATGGCGTGCTTGCTCCTCAAGCGGTGCACCCGGCCGCCTTTACCTACAGACTGCCCGACAATGTCTCTTTCGCCGAAGGCGCGATGGTCGAGCCCTTTGCCATCGGCATGCAGGCGGCCAGCCGCGCCCGCATTGTTCCGGGCGATGTCGCCGTGGTCGTCGGCTGCGGCCCGATCGGCATCATGATCGCGCTTGCCGCCCTTGCCGGCGGCTGCTCGAAGGTGCTGATCTCCGATTTCTCCGCCCCCAAGCTCGAGATCGCCGCGCAATATGCCGGCATCGTGCCGGTCAATATCGGCGAGCAATCGCTGGCCGATGCCGTAGCGGCTGCTACCGACAATTGGGGCGCGGACATAGTCTTCGAGGCGAGCGGCAGCCCGAAGGCCTTTGCCAACCTGTTCGATGTCGTGCGGCCTGGCGGCGCGGTGGTGCTGGTCGGGTTGCCGGTGGAGCCGGTCAGCCTCGACGTTCCGGCGGCGATCTCCAAGGAAGTGCGCATCGAGACGGTGTTCCGCTACGCCAACATCTTCGACCGCGCGCTGCAGCTGATCGCTTCGGGCAAGGTCGACCTCAAGCCGCTGATCACCGGCACTTATGCCTTTGCCGACAGCATCGAGGCCTTCGAGCGGGCGGCGCAAGGCAACCCGCAAGACGTCAAGCTGCAAATCCTGCTTACCGGCGAAAAGGGCTGACCATGTCCGCGATCGTTTGTTCCCATGTCGACAAGGCATACGGCGCCACCACCGTCATCCGCGATCTCAATCTGTCGATCGAGGAGCATGAGTTCGTCGTCTTCCTCGGGCCTTCCGGCTGCGGCAAGTCGACCTTGTTGAGGATGCTGGCCGGGCTGGAGGATATCAGCGGCGGCGA
The DNA here is from genome assembly GCF_057784315.1 of Mesorhizobium sp. CNPSo 4684. Lineage (NCBI taxonomy): Bacteria > Pseudomonadati > Pseudomonadota > Alphaproteobacteria > Hyphomicrobiales > Phyllobacteriaceae > Mesorhizobium > Mesorhizobium sp. CNPSo 4684. The sequence goes on from NZ_JBWLUX010000017.1 coordinate 57,721, forward strand.
GGTGTCGATCGGCGGCAAGGTCGTCAACGATCTCGAACCCGGCGATCGCGGCATCGCCATGGTGTTCCAGAACTATGCGCTCTACCCACACATGACGATCTTCGACAACATCGCCTTCGGCCTCAAGCGGCAGAAGGTGCCCGCGGCCGAGATCCAGAAGCGGGTCGAGGCGGTGGCCAAGACACTGGGCCTCGAACCTTACCTCGCCCGCAAGCCGACGGAGCTTTCCGGCGGTCAGCAGCAGCGCGTGGCGATTGCGCGCGCCATGATCAAGACGCCGAAGGTGTTCCTGTTCGACGAGCCGCTGTCCAACCTCGACGCCAAGCTGCGCAACCATATGCGGGTCGAGATCGCCCGGCTGCATCAGTCACTGAAGACCACCACCGTCTACGTCACCCACGACCAGCTCGAAGCGATGACGCTGGCGGACCGCATCGTTTTGCTCAAGGACGGCGTCATCGAGCAGATCGGCTCGCCGGCCGAGATTTACAGGCAGCCGGGCAATCTGTTCGTCGCCGGCTTCATCGGCACGCCGAACATGAATTTCATCGACGTGACGGTCGGTCGGAAGGACGACCGCTGGGCGCTGACGGGTGCCGGCACGACCTTTTCCATCGAAGGCTTCGGTTTCGACCTGCGAGGCGTCCATCGCGCGGTGCTTGGGGTTCGGCCTCCGGACCTGAAGACCGCCGACGCCGGGGACAGCACCAACCTCCTGCAAGGCACTGCCGATCTCATCGAGTTCCATGGCAATGACGCGCTGGTGACGTTCGCCTGCGACGGCAAGGAGGTCAGCGCGCTGGTGCCGGCCCGCGAATGCCCGGCGTTGCGCGCGCCGGTGCGTTATACATTCGAGGAGGAGAGCGTCCACCTGTTCGACGCGACGTCAGGTGTATCCTTGCGCACAGCGCAGAAGCCTAGCTGATGGCGTCGAGCGCCTGCCGCTGACGGTGCATTTCGAGAAAGATCTTGTAGTCGCGGTCGAAGCGGCCTGAAGCGGCCGGGTTCGAGGCGCGCGTTCTGCCGCCTTGCTGCATGGCGACGCAGGCGGCGTTCAGGTCGGGAAACAGGCCAGCGGCGGTGGCGGCGACCATGCCGGTGCCGAGCAGCACCGCTTCATCGGCCAGCGGCTCGATAACAGCGCAGCCGGTGGCGTCAGCATAAAGCTCCATCAAAAGCGGGTTCTTGGTGTGGCCGCCGGTGACATGCAGCGTGTCGATCAAGTAGCCATTCTCGTTCAGCGCCTCCAGCACGTGGCGCACGCCGAGCGCGATGCCGACGGCGGTGCGCCAATAGAGCTTGCACAGGCTGTCGAAGGAGGAATCCAGCGTCAGCCCGCTGACGACGCCGACGGCATGCGGATCGGCAAGCGGCGAGCGGTTGCCATGGAAATCCGGCAGCACATGCAGCCTGGCGGCGAGCTTGTCGCCCTCTGTCGCGCGGAGTTCGGCGACGCGCCTGGCGATCTTGGCATGCATGGCGGCGTCCGGCTCGCCACCGGCGCCATGCCAGCGGATGATGTGGTCGAGCAGCGCGCCGGTGGCCGACTGGCCGCCTTCCGATAGCCAGAGTTTTGGAAGTGCGGCGCCATAGTACGGGCCCCAGACGCCGGCAAAGGGTTGCGGGTCGGGCGACATCGCCATGACGCAGCTCGACGTGCCGGCGATCAGCGCCAGATGGCGACCGATATTCTGTTGATCGCCGGCAAAGCCGCCGAGCACGCCGAGCGCGCCGGCATAGGCGTCGATAACACCGGCGCCGACCCGGCAGTTCTCGGTCAGGCCAAGCTCGGCCGCCGCATCGGCCGAGAGCATGCCGATATCGGCGCCAACCGCGCTTGCCTTCTCCGGCAGGTTGCCGTGCTCGAACAGATCGCTTAGCCCGACCGTCTCGAAGAAGTCGCGACGCCAGCCGGTTTCTTCGTGCGCCAGATAGGTCCATTTGGCGGTCAGCGTGCATTGCGAACGCGCCAGCGAACCGGTCGCCTTCCAGGTCAGGAAATCGGTAAGATCAAATAGATAGCCGGCTTCATGCCATGTGCCGGGCAGATTGCGCTTCAGCCACATCAGCTTCGGCGTCGCCATTTCCGGCGACATGACGCCGCCGATATAGTCGAGCACGGCGTGGCCGCTTGCCGTGCATTCGTCGGCTTCGGCTATGGCGCGATGGTCGAGCCAGACGATGGTGTCCCAGCGCCGCTCGCCCGTCACCGACACGCTGAGCTGGCCGCCATCCCTGTTCAGCACCACCAGCGAGCAGGTGGCGTCGAACGACATGCCGACAATGTCTTCAGCTGACACACCGGCCTTTTCGCGCGCCGCGCGCACCGCGATGCACACTGCCGACCAGATATCCTGCGAATTGTGCTCGGCGTGATCGGCCTTCGGCTGGTTCATGACGATCGGATGCTCGGCGCGGCCGAGCAAGGTGCCTGACGTGTCGAGAATGCCCGCGCGGGCGCTCCCGGTGCCGACATCGACCGCGCAAACGAAGCTTTTCGTCAAGATGCTTTTACTCTCGCTCCCAGGCCTGCAATCAGATCGGGCAATTGCAGCATGTCAGCGAATATAAAGTCCGGTTCACTCGACGCAAGCCGCGCTTTCAAGGCCGGGTTGCCGGCGTGCGAACCGCCGGTGAAGGCAAAGACGCGCATGCCGGCGGCCCGGGCCGCGGCGATGCCGGCCGGGCTGTCCTCGACGACAAGGCAGCTGCTCGGATGGGCCCGCATCGAGGCGGCGGCGTGGAGAAAAAGATCCGGCGCCGGCTTGCCGCGCGCGACCATGGCGGCGCTGAACAGATGCGGCTCGAGCAGGCCGAGCAGGCCGGTGACGTCGAGCGCATAGCGGATGCGGTCGAGCGTGCCCGACGAGGCGACGCAGCAGGGTGCGCCCAGTTTCGGCAGGACCTCCCTGATGCCGGGTATCGGTTTCAGCTCTTCGCGGAATTTGCGCATCAGTTCGACGCGCATGTCGGTCAGCTGACCGTCGGTGATGTCGATCGCGAAATCGCGGCCGAGAATTTCGCGCACGCTTTTCATGCTCTTGCCGAGGAAGTGCTCGTAGGCAGTGTCCTCGCTGACCGAACCGCCGGCAGCCGTGATCATACCAAGCAGGGCCGAGACCGACAGCGCCTCGCTGTCGACCAGCACGCCGTCACAGTCGAAGATGACCAGTTCGGGCGTCATTGCGGCTCGCGTCAGAGCTTGCCGGCGATGTAGCGCGTCAGCGTCGCGCGCGCACCATTCGCCCACAGAACCTTGAGCGCATGGGCAAAGGCCTCGGCGAACGGCGCCGAGCGGCCGACATCGCCATAGATGTCCTCCATGGCAAGCCAGGCGCCGGGCTTGTCCTTCGCCGCCTTGGCGGTGGCCTGCAGCCGGTCCCAGCTCGGATCGTTGGCCTCGATGACGGCGCCGCTGTCGGTGGTGCCGAAGCAGTAGCGGCACCACAGCGCCGATTCCAGCGCGAGACCCGCAACGCTTTTGCCGGCTTTCAGCCGGTCGGCGATGGTCGGGATGATGAATTTCGGCTGCCGGTTGGAACCGTCGAGGCAAAGCCTTCGGATGGTGTCACCGATCTTCGGGTTGGAGAAGCGGTGCTCGATGAGCTGATAATAGTCCTCCAGCACGGTGTTGGGCACTGGCGGCACGGTCGGAATGATCTCGTCATGTTCGAGCTTGGCGAGGAAGCCGCGCACCAGCGGCTCCTGCATCGCCTCATGGACGAAATGGATGTCCATCAGTCCTGCTGGATAGGCGATGGTAGCATGGCCGCCATTGAGGATGCGGATCTTCATCAGCTCGTAAGGCGCGACGTCCTTGACGAATTGGACGCCGACTTGCTCCAACGGCGGACGGCCGTCAGTGAAATGATCCTCCAGCACCCATTGCTTGAACGGCTCGCAGAACACCGGCCAATTGTCCTCGAGGCCGAACTCCGTGGACAGGATGCCGCGCTCGCGATCGGAGGTGGCCGGCGTGATGCGATCGACCATGCCATTCGGGAAGGCGACGTTGTCGCTGACCCAGTTGGCCAGATCTTCGTCGATCAGGCGGGCAAGGCCGATGACGCCGTCCGACGTGACATGGCCGTTGTGGGGGATGTTGTCGCAGGACATGACTGTGAACGGCACGATGCCGTCGGCGCGGCGGCGCATCAGCCCGGCCAGGATGAGGCCGAACACCGTCTTCGGCGTGGTGCCGGCCTGCGCGTCGGCGACGATGTCGGGATGGGTCGGGTTGAACTTGCCGGAGGCCGGATCGATGAAATAGCCGCCTTCGGTGATGGTCAACGAGACGATCTTGATGGCGGGATCGGCAAGCTGGTCGATGATGGCATCCGCATCGCCTGGCGTCAGGAAGTCGATCATGACGCCAGTGACGCGGGCGCTCATATGGTCGGAATCCTGCTCGACCACGGTGGTCAGCCAGTCCTGCTCCTGCAGCTTGGAACGGCCGACCTTCTCGCCCTCGAAGACGCCGGCGCCGATCAACGCCCAATCATGGCCAATGCCCGCATTGAAGAGGTCGTCGAGATAGACGGCCTGGTGCGAGCGATGGAAATTGCCGACGCCGAAATGGACGATGCCGGCTTTGAGCGCAGTGCGATCGTATTTCGGGCCGGCGACCTCTGGGGGAAGCTTGGCGAGGACGGAAGACGAGAGTTTCATGGTCATCTGCTTTTACCCTTTGGCCGGGCTGCGGCCTGCGTAATCCCGGCCTCTTCTCCCCGTGGAGGGATGGGGAGAAGAGTGCCTTCGCCCCTCAACTCATCCACTGGCCACCATCGACATTGTAGGTCTGGGCGACGATGTATTCGGCGTCATCGCTGGCCAGGAACACGGCCATGCCGGTCAGGTCCTCCGGCTTGCCCATGCGGCCGTAAGGCACGCCCTCGCCGACCAGCCGCTTCTTCTCGCCCTTCGGCCGGTTCTCATATTTGGCGAACAGCGCGTCGACCTCATCCCACATATCGCTGCCAACGACGCCCGGCGCGATGCCATTGACGTTGATGCGGTGCTTGATCAGATCGAGCCCTGCCGACTGGGTGAGCGAAATGACCGCAGCCTTGGTGGCGCAGTAGACGGCGACCAGCGGCTCGCCGCGCCGTCCGGCCTGACTCGCGATGTTGATGATCTTGCCGCCCTTGCCGCGTGCGATCATTGAGCGGGCCGCGGCCTGCAGCATGAACAGCGTACCGGCGACGTTGACCGAAAACAATTTGTCGTAGCTCGCCTTGGTGATCTCGATGATCGGCGCCAGGTCGAACAAAGCGGCGTTGTTGATCAGTATGTCGAGGCCGCCGGTTTTTGTCTCGACCACCTTGACCGCCGCCTCGATCGAAGCGAGGTCGGAGACGTCGAGCCTGACCGCATAGGCCTTGGCGCCAATCTCGGAGGCTGTCTTTTCGGCAGCCGCCAGATTGATATCGGCAATGGCGACGGTCGCGCCCTCGCGCACATAGGCTTCGGCGAAGGCTCTGCCTATGCCCCGCGCGGATCCGGTGATCAGCGCCGATTTGCCTTTCAACCTCACTGCGTCAGCGCCTTTCCGTCGGGGCCGAAGCGATGCATCCGAACCTTGTCGGGCGTGAGGTAGATGGTGTCGCCGTGACGGACAGGCATTTCGCCGTCGGCGCGCACGGTCAGCGTGCCGACGCCATCGGCCTGGACGTGCAGGAAGGTGTCGGATCCCAAATGTTCGGCAACGCCAACAGTGGCTTTCCAGTCGCCCGCCGTGGTCGAGATGTTCATGTGCTCGGGACGGACGCCGATGGTCTTGGCGTTGTATTTGGCGGCCGGCGCGCCTTCGATCAGGTTCATCTTCGGCGAACCGATGAAGCCGGCCACGAACAGGTTCTTCGGCGACTTGTAGAGCTCCATCGGCGAGCCGACCTGTTCGATGTTGCCGGCGTTGAGCACGACGATCTTGTCGGCCATGGTCATGGCTTCGATCTGGTCGTGGGTGACGTAGATCATCGTCGTCTTGAGCTGATGGTGCAGCTCGCTGATCTCGAGACGCATGGTGCCGCGAAGTGCTGCGTCAAGGTTGGACAGCGGCTCGTCGAACAGGAATGCCGAAGGTTGGCGCACGATGGCGCGGCCGATGGCGACGCGCTGGCGCTGGCCGCCGGAGAGCTGGCCGGGCCGGCGTTCGAGATAGTTGGTGAGGTTCAGCACCCGGGCCGCATCCTTCACCTTCTTGTCGATCGTCGCCACATCCTCGCCCGCCATCTTCAGCGGGAAGCCGATGTTCTTGGCCACCGTCATATGCGGGTAGAGCGCATAGGACTGGAACACCATGGCCAGCTTGCGCTTGGCCGGCGCCTCGCCGGTGACGTCGCGGCCATCGATGTTGATGGTGCCGCCGCTGGTGTCCTCGAGGCCGGCGATGAGGCGCAGCAGCGTGGACTTGCCGCAACCCGACGGGCCGACGAAGACGACGAACTCGCCATTCTCGATGACCAGGTCGAGGCCTGGAATGATGACCGTCGATCCGAAGTGCTTGGAGACGTTCTTGAGCGTGATGTTTCCCATGGTTTCCTCCCCGAGGGGTAACTATTTGGTTTACGCAATTCCGGACGGAAAACCGCTACACACTTTTCCTGGAATAGCTTTAGCCGGTTGCTTCAGGCAGTTTCGGTTTACTTCACGGCTCCGAATGTCAGGCCGCGCACCAGCTGCTTCTGGCTGAACCAGCCCATGATCAGGATCGGGGCGATCGCCAGCGTCGAGGCCGCCGAAAGCTTGGCCCAGAACAGGCCTTGCGGGCTTGAGAACGAACTGATGAAAGCCGTCAGCGGCGCGGCCTCTGTGGTGGTCAGACGGATGGTCCAGAACGCTTCGTTCCATGCCAGGATGATGTTGAGGAGCATGGTCGACGCTATGCCTGGTACCGCCATCGGGGTCAGCACATAGGCGATCTCGCCCCACAGGGTAGCGCCGTCCATGCGCGCGGCTTCCAGGATTTCGCCAGGGATTTCGCGGAAGTAGGTGTAGAGCATCCAGATCACGATCGGCAGGTTGATCAGCATCAGCATGACCATCAAGCCGATGCGGCTGTCGAGCAGGCCGGTGTCGCGGAAGATCAGGTAGATCGGGAACAGCACCGCGACCGCCGGCATCATCTTGGTCGAGAGCATCCACATCAGGATGTCCTTGGTCCGTTTGCCCGGCGAGAAGGCCATCGACCAGGCGGCCGGAACCGCGACGATCAGGGCCAGGATGGTCGAGCCGACCGAGAGCAGCACCGAGTTGAAGAAGAACTTGAAATAGCCGCTCTGCGCCTGGACCTCGGTATAGCTCTCGAACGTCCCCGACGGGATCAGGGCGAAGCCCTGGATGGCCTCCTGCTCCGACTTGAACGAGGTGATGATCGTATAGAGGATCGGGAAGAAGATCAGCAGCGCGACGATCCAGGCGGCGCCGGTCGCAATGACCTTGTGTTGGGTGGTGACTGCACGTGCCATCGTATCCTCCCTTACTTGTCCAGGTTCTTGCCGACCGCGCGCATGGCGAAGAAGGCGACGATGTTGGCGAGAATGACGGCGATGACACCGCCGGCGGATGCCTGGCCGATTTTGAACTCCAGCAATGCCTTCTGGTAGACGAGGAAGGGCAGGTTGGTGGAGGCGTAGCCGGGGCCGCCATTGGTGGTGACCAGGATCTCGGCATAGACCGACAGCAGGAAGATGGTCTGAATCAGGATGACGACGGTGATGGCGCGCGACATGTGCGGCAGCGTCAGATAGATGAAGCGGCTGACGAAGCCGGCGCCGTCCATCTCGGCGGCTTCCTTCTGCTCGCCGTCAAGTGACTGCAGGGCAGTCAAAAGGATCAGCGTCGCGAAAGGCAACCATTGCCAGGCGACGATGATGATGATCGCCATCATCGGATGCTGCCCGAACCAGTCGATCGGTTGAGCCCCGAAGAAGCGCGCAATGTCGGCGAAGACGCCGTATTGCGGATGCATGATCATGTTCTTCCAGACCAGCGCCGCCACCGGCGGCATGACGAAGAACGGTGAGATGACGAGGATGCGCACGATCCCCTGTCCCCACATCGGCTGATCGATCAAAAGCGCCAGCAGGATGCCGCCGATGACGGTGATCAGCAGCACGCTGCCCACCAGAACAAGCGTGTTGAGGATCGACTGCAGGAAGGCCGGGTTGGAATAGAACAGCGCGTAGTTGGAGAAGCCGACGAACCCGTCGCGGATAGGATTGAGCGGATTGTACTGCTGGAAGGAGAACCACAGGGTGATGACCAGCGGCACGATCATCCAGACGAACAGCAGCACCACGGATGGCGCCATCATGAAACGGGCAAGCGAACGGGTCTGCTGAGTAGCCATGACGGTCACCCTTCAAGGTCAGCCAATTTTCAAGTGTGTGAAAGAGGCCGCCCGAACTGGGATTCGGGCGGCCGTTGCCGGCCAGGAAGGCGGCCGGCAGTCGGCACCGGGAGGAGCCTTACTGGATATAACCGCCTTCGGTCATCGTTGCCGTGGCGGCGTCCTGGGCCTGCTTGAGCGCATCGTCGACGCTCGACTGGCCGGCAAGCGCCGCGGAGAACAGCTGGCCGACGGTGGTGCCGAGACCCTGGAACTCGGGGATGGCGACGAACTGCACGCCGACATAGGGCACCGGCTTGACGGTCGGATGCGTCGGATCGGCGGCGTTGATGGAGTCCAGCGTCATCTTGGCGAAAGGCGCTGCCTTCTGGTACTCCGCATTGGCGTAGAGCGAGGTGCGCGTTCCCGGAGGAGCGCTGGCCCAGCCTAGCTTGGAAGCGACGAGCTCGGAGTAGTGCTTGCTGGTTGCCCAGGAGACGAACTTCTGCGCCGCGTCCCCCTTCTGCGTACCGGCGGGAACGGCCAGCGACCATGCCCACAGCCAGTTGCCGCGCTTGCCGAGACCGGTGTCAGGCGCGAGCGCATAGGCAACTTTGTCGGCGACCTTCGAGCTCTTGGGGTCAGAGACCATGGATGCGGCGACCGTGGCATCGATCCACATGCCGCACTTGCCCTGCTGGAACAGCGCCAGGTTTTCGTTGAAGCCGTTGGACGAGGCGCCCTCGGGGCCGTCGGCCTTCATCAGATCGACATAGAACTGCAGCGTGTTCTTCCATTCGGGCTGGTCGAATTGCGGCTTCCAGTTCTCGTCGAACCAGCGCGCGCCGAAGGAGTTCGACATGGCGGTCAGGAAGGCCATGTTCTCGCCCCAGCCGGCCTTGCCGCGCAGGCACACGCCGTTCACGCCATTGGCGCGGTCGGTCATCTTGTCGGCGGCCTGCTTGATGAAGTCCCAGGTCGGCGCGTCGGGCATGGTCAGCCCGGCCTTGTCCATCAGGTCCTTGCGGTACATGACGAAGGAGCTTTCGCCGTAGAAGGGCGCGGCGTAGAGCTTGCCGTCGACCGAAAGGCCGCCGGCGATGGCCGGCAGGATGTCCTTGGCGTCATAGTCGTCGCCGAGCTTGTCGAGCGGCAGCAGCCAGCTCTGCTTGGCCCAGATCGGAACCTCGTAGGTGCCGATGGTCATGACGTCGTACTGGCCGCCCTTGGTGGCGATGTCGGTGGTGACGCGCTCGCGCAGCACATTCTCTTCGAGCGTGACCCAGTTGAGCGTGATGTCGGGGTTCGCCTTGGCGAAGTCGTCCGTCAGCGTCTGCATGCGGATCATGTCGGCGTTGTTGACGGTGGCGATGGTGATGGATTCGGCATGCGCGGCGAAAGCGAAAGCGCTGGCCGACAACAGGCCCAGAGTGAGCGTGCGAAGTTTCATCAAATTCCTCCCATGAACCAAGATGAGCATTTGCCTTGGTACTGAGCAATTACTCACTCGATGTTAATTATGTCAAGCCGGATTCGATGCTGCAGCGCAGCACGCGAGGGCGCGCGCGGCGTCGTGCGGAGAGGGAATATTCGATGGATTCGGGGGTAGCCTGTCGGGGCGCGAACATCAGGGCGGCTTGCCATCGCAACCCCATCAATGATGGAGCTGGGAGCCAGCCCTCAGCCGTGGGCCGGGTAGCTTCCGATGGAATATTCGAAAACCCGGCCGTCGCGAGTTTGCTCGGCTCTGGTCAGCGTTTCCGTCACCCTGATCCAGTTTGATTCGTCCTTGCTCAGCCCTGACTTCGCGGCCGATTGCCTTTATGGCAGCTTGAAATGGCGTGAATGCTTCGATCGCGTGCGTCACACGCCTGCCGCGCGTTTCAGTCCACGAAAGCGAGAATTGTCGTGGATCTTTGGCCCAACCTTGAAGACTCGGCAGAAACCATCCCCCGACTCAGTCTGCACCTTAAGCGCAGGCGATCTCGGCCAGGATCCAGTCGCGGAAGGCCTTTATCTTCGGCACGTTGCGGCGCGCCGTTGGATAGACCAGCCAATAGGCATGGCCGTCGTCGCCAACCAGCTCGAAGGGCTGGATCAGGCGGCCGGCGGCGAGCTCGGTCTTGAACAGCGCCGTGGTCAGGATCGCCACGCCATGGCCGGCGATCGCCGCATTCGCCTCATAGGCCTGCGCACCCATGCTGGTGCCGGTGCGATTGGCAAGTTCGTCCGCCGGCACGCCAGCAAGGGCGAACCATTCCCGCCACCATATGTCGCCGGGATCGAGAATGGGCAGTTTGAACAGGTCGGCCGGTTCGTGGACGCCACCAATGCTGGCGGCGAGCGCCGGGCTGAGCACCGGGGTGAAATCGGCCTTGAACAGAAGGTGCGTTTCCACCCCCGGCCATTTGCCGCTGCCGGAGCGGATGGCGATGTCCATGTCCTCGCGGGTGAAATCGATGACCCTGTTCGAGGTATCGACGCGCACCGCCAGCGACGGGTGCGACAGTTGAAAGGAGCCGAGATGCTGCGCCAGCCAGTTCGAGGCGAAGGTCAGTAGCGTCGACACGCAAAGCACGCCATCGGCGCCGCCGCGTGCGGCCGAATAGGCGCTGCTGATCAGACTGAACGCCTCGCTGACGGCGGGCGCCAGGCGCTGGCCGGGTTCGGTCAGCACGATCTGGCGCGGCTGGCGCAGGAACAGCGGCGAACCGATGCGCTCTTCCAGCAGCTTGATCTGATAGCTGGCGGCGGCCTGGGTCATGCCCAGTTCCTCCGCGGCCTTGGTGAAGGAGAGATGCCGCGCGACGGCTTCGAACACCCTGATGGCCTGCAGCGGCGGCAGTTGGGCAAGCTGTGGTGCCTTGAGTTCGGGCATAAGCCCTCCTTATGAGTCATGATCGACGTTTGATTGGAAGCCGGAGCCGATCAGACCGATATCTGGTGTCGACGATCAATCCAGTTCAAGCATAGCGGAGGCTGAAGATCATGACCACGGTACAGCAAAAGCTCCATTCAACCCCGGCGCAGAGCTGGTTTTCTGTGCTGGCGCACGAATTTTCGCTGCTGGTGGGCCGCAAGCGCGGCTATGTCGACGTCCGGGAATTGTCGCCGCATTTGCAGCGCGACATGGGTTTCCTCGATGGAAACGACGTTTGCGGCCGGCACAAATAGCCGCGCCGATTTTTATCGCCAGCTCAGGCGCCGTCGAGCAGAGCCGTGGCGGTCCGCTCGTCGGTGATGAGGCCATTGACCAGCCGCCGGTTCACCGCGGCCAGAATGCCCGGCAATTTGCGCTCGCCCATGGCCAGCGCAATGACGAGCGATTTTTCGCGTGACGGCAAAGCGGCCGACGATACCCGGTCGTTGGTGATGCCCTCGATCATGCGGCCTTCCCGGTCGAACACCCAGCCGACGATCTCTGCAACGCCGCCGGCCTTTTGCAGCGCCTTCAATTCACTTTCCGAGATGAAGCCGTCCTCATAGAGCGGCGCCTTCGGGCCGAGATCGCCGATGCCGACAAAGGTGACGTCGGCTTCCGCTGCGAGCGCCAGCGTCGGCTGGATCATCGGCTGGGCGAGTAGCATCTCGCGCTCTTCCGGCGACGAGGCGATGACCGGCAGCGGCATCGGGAACGAGCGCGCTTTGACCCTGTCGGCCATGGTGAAGATGACGTTGTAGAAGGCGGCAGAACCGTCGGGCGAGATGTTGCCGGTCAACGACACCACCTTGTGCTGCGAGCATTCCATCGGCGGCAACTGCTCGATCGCCGCCTTCAGCGTACGGCCGGTGCCGATGGCCATGACGATCGGCGTCGGCGACCTGAGCCGCCGCTCGATCTCGGCGGCGGCCGCGTCGGCAATGCCGATCGTGGTCGAGGACGAGGTCGGATCGCTCGGCACCACTTCGACCAGGTCAAGCGCGAAGCGCGACCTCAACCGCGCCGCAAGGTCGAGGCAGTTGGCGATCGGGTGGTCGACGCGCACCTTGATCAGCCCTTCCGACACCGCCAGCGACACCAGCCGCTGCGCTGTCTGCCGGGAAATGCCGAGCGTGGTGGCGATCTGGTCCTGCGTGTTGCCGGCAACATAATATAGCCAGCCGGCGCGCGCCGCCTCATCCAGCCTGTTGCTGCCGCCGTCCTGCCGCGAATTCAAAATCGGCCTCCAGCCCTGCCCTTTTGGCCCGCCCCTTGGGCGAAGCGCTATAGTCTTGCAGGGAATGCGTCGGCGCGCAATTGTCTATCGAGAGGGCAATTGCTTGCCGCGTTGACCCCATTGCGACGAGGCAATCGCCACGGCCAAAATCGCCTGCACATGACTTCGGCGGTTTATCTCCCGGTACAAACGCTTTAAGGGGATCGGCAAAAGGAGCCTCGCGCATGACGCCGAAAGCGGTTTTCTGGGATATGGACGGCACGCTGGTCGACAGCGAGCCGCTGCATGAGGCCGCCCTGGTGGCGGCGCTGCGCAGCGTCGGCATCGCGCCGCCGGTCGACCTGCATGAGCGGGTGCTGGGCATCGCCGCCGGACCGGTCTACGAGATGCTGCGCAGCGAGTTCGGCCTCGACCTGCCCTTCGACGACTGGATCGTACGCAAATATGACCACTATCTGCCGATGGCCGAGACGCTGAAGCCGCGCCCCGGTGCGATCGAAGTGTTCAACACATTGCGCGCGCTCGGCGTGCAGCAGGCGGTGGTGTCCAATTCCGACCGGGTGATCGTCGACGCCAATCTGAGCGCGGTCGGCCTGATCTATCCCGGCATGCGCACGATCAGCCGCAACGACGTGCGCGAAGGCAAGCCGCATCCCGAACCCTTCCTGCGCGCCGCCTGGCTGGCCGGCGTCGACCCTGCGGATGCGGTGGCGGTCGACGACAGCGTGACCGGCGCCACATCCGGCCTGGCGGCGGGGATGCGCACGATCTTCTGGCCGGAAGCGCCAATGGAAGGACCGCCCGGGGCTGTGGTGATCAACAGCGCGGAAGAGTTGCGGGCTCAGTTGGGGCTCTAAGCGTCAGCATTGGGGGAAGGGCGGCGAGCCTGAAACCAGCCCCCTTCTCCCCGTCACTGTACGGGGAGAAGGTGCCGGCAGGCGGATGAGGGGCAGCGCTGACTTGGCAAAGCGTCGGCGTCAGATGCTGATTTCTGAAACCTTGGCGCTGCCCCTCATTGTCCTGCCGGACATTTCTCCCCGTATAGTGACGGGGAGAAAGTGGCTGTGTTGATGGTTTCGCCAATTGCCGACGGCGATCACTCCGCAACTGAGGCGCTCAGCTCCGGTAAACCGGCTCCTCCTCGTCGAGGATCGCCTTGAGCTCGGCAAGATGACGCTCGGCCTGGCCTGGATAGTCGTCCATTTCGCTGGCGGCCTTTTCGGCAATCGCGTCGGAGAGCGTGCGCAGCGGACGGCCGGTCCACAGCGCCTTGATGTAGGTTTCGGCGGCGCGCTCGAAATAGAACATGCGGTTGAAGGCATCGGCGACGGTATCGCCGATGACCATGACGCCATGATTGCCCATCACCATCACCTTGACCTTGGGATCGGTGAGCAGCTGCGAGCAGCGCTCGCCCTCTTCCTCGAAGGCCAACCCGCCATAATGGGCGTCGACGACATGGCGGTTGAAGAACATTGCTGAGTTCTGGTCGATCGGCGGCAGGGTCGAATCGGCCAGCGATGCCAGCACGGTGGCGTGGATCGAATGCACATGCATGACGCAGCGCGCATGCGGGACGTTGCGGTGGATGGCGCCGTGCAGGCCCCAGGCGGTCGGGTCCGGCGCATTCGGGCCAGACAACGTCCCGGGATCGTTGGCGTCGATCAGCAGAAGGTCGCTCGCCTTGATGCGTGAGAAATGCACCTGGTTGGGATTCATCAGGAATTTGGTGCCGTCCTCATTGACCGACAGCGAGAAATGATTGGCCACCGCCTCATGCATGTTGAGCCGCGCCGTCCAGCGGAAGGCAGCGGCGAGATCGACGCGCTCTTCGTAGTAGGGCAGGTTGGTCAGCGTTTCCTTCTGCAGGCGGGCGATGCTCATCTGAAAACCTCCGTTTTCGAGAGAATGCCGCGCCCGACCGTGGCCAGCAACGGCAAACTGCTGGGTCAGGCTGTCATGCGTCAGGCCGCCGTGCGAGCCGACTGCAGCCCGCCATGCTCGACGATGAAGTCGATGACCTCCTGCAGGCCCTTGCCGCGCGACAGGTCGGTGAAGCCGAACGGGCGCTTGCCGCGCATGCGGGCGGCGTCGCTCTCCATGACATCGAGGTTGACGTTCACGTAGGGCGCGAGATCGCTCTTGTTGATGATGAGGAAATCGGAGCGGGTGATCGCCGGCCCGCCCTTGCGCGGGATTTCCTCGCCCTGGCAGACCGAGATGACATAGAGGGTCAAGTCGGCAAGGTCGGGCGAGAAGGTGGCGGCAAGATTGTCGCCACCGGATTCGATGAAGACGATGTCGAGGTCCGGAAATCTTTTGTTCAGCCCGGCGATCGCCTGCAAATTGATCGAGGCGTCCTCGCGGATGGCGGTGTGCGGGCAGCCGCCGGTCTCGACGCCGACGATGCGGTCTTCCGGCAGCGCCTGCAGGCGGGCCAGCATCATGGCGTCTTCCTTGGTGTAGATGTCGTTGGTGACCACGGCGATGGAAAAGTCGTCGCGCAGCGCCTTGCAGAGCTTTTCCGTCAGCGTCGTCTTGCCGGAGCCGACAGGGCCGCCGATGCCGATGCGAAGGGGACCGTTGGCCTGGGTCATGCCGAAAACTCCGTTATGGCGAGAATTGCGAAGCTGAGCCCGATCAACAGGCACAGCGGCGAATAGAGACTGGTATCGAGCCGCGCAAAAGGTTGCTCCGGCGCCAGCCGGCGCCACCAAGGGGTGAAGCCGGCAATGCCACGACCGAGGAAAACCAGCCCGATGAGCAGCGCTGTGGCGGCGAGGCCTTCCCTTGGAAAGGGCGAAGCAAAGACGTCTTCAAGCGCCAGCGGCCACAGCGTTGCCAGACACAGGCACGCGGCAACAGCAAAACAGGCAAAGGGCGTCGGCATTTCGTCGACGCCGCGAAAGCCGACGACGGCGTGGGCGCAGGAGGCGCCGTCCCTGCCTGGCCAGATGCCGCCAAGGCCCCAATAGACATGCAGCGCGGTGATCAACAGCAGGATGGCCGAAAGAGCGAAGGCGAGCGTGGTCATGAGCGGAACAGCCTGGAGTATTGCGTCTCGTGCTTCATCGCCATCACGTCGGAGATGAAGGCGCAGCCGCCGAGATCGTCCAATGTCGAGCCAGCCGCTCGTGCGGCGGTCGCCAGCGCCAGCGGCTCGAAGCCGGCGAGCAGCACCGTCGCTCCACTCTGACCAACGACGCCGAGCCGGATCGCCGCCTGGACGAGGTTGGAGAAGAACGCCTGCAGGAAGGCTGACATCGCGTCCTGAAGCGCGATGCCGTTGCCGCCGGCAACGGCGCCGACAGCGACACAGTAGGCGCATTCGGCCGGCAAACGCTCCAGCACCGGATTGGGCCATGCCGAGGCCGCTTTCAGGAAGGCGGCGCCTTGCAGCATGGTTTCGGTGTGGCGCTCGTGCGAGCCGGCCAGCGCTTCGGCGAGGTCGGCAATTTCATGGAGGTCGCCACCCCCGTCGCGGGCGCGGCGCCAGGCCTCTGTGAACAGCACGGCGTCGTTCCAGCCTGAGCCCATCTCGACCAGCGTTTCGAGCCAGGCGGCGAGACTTCCGCTGTCGGCCACCAATCCGTCATGCGCGGCGCGCTCGAGACCATGGCTGTAGGAGAAGCCGCCAACCGGAAAGGCCGGCGACAGCCACGCCATCAGCCGCAGCAGAGCGATGCCGGAAGGCTGGTCAATCATGATCGTGATGATGCCCGTCATGGGAATGGCCGTGGGAATGGGAATGCGACTCGCTGTGTGAGTGAGAATGCGTCTCGGCGTGGCTGTGTGCATGCGCTTCGGCGTGCGCGTGACCATGATCATGCCCACTGGAGTAAGCGCCGCGCACCGGCTTGAACGGCTCGGAGACCTCGCGCACCGTGGCGCCGAGCCCCTCCAGCATCGCCTTGATGACATGGTCACGCAGGATCAGGATGCGGCCTGGCTCGATCGCCGCCGCAAGATGCCGGTTGCCGATATGCCAGGCAAGTTCGGTCAGGTGCACGCCATCGCGAGCGCGGATGTCGTAGACCTCTTCCGGCGCTGCGATAATCTCGATCTGGCCGCCGTCTTCCAGCACCAGCCGATCGCCATCGTTCAGGTTGACAGGCTCGGGCAGGTCGACCAGCACCTTGCTGCCGTCCGCAAGCTCGATGGCGCGGCGGCGCAGATGGCGCTCGTCATGGGGCAGAACGGCACGGCCAGATGGTGCGGCGGTTCCGGCCTTGCCGGCAGGCAGCACCGATACGGCACGCGGGAATTTGGTGAAGTCGGTGTTGAGGTTGAGTTTCATCGTATAGCTCCACCATTAGCCTGCGCCCGCGCCCGGGCCGGCCGCGACAGCAGGCGGTCGAAATAGGCGTTGACGCGCTCGGACTCGATCGGGAATTTTCCGGCACGGGCCCAGTTGCCCATGTCGCCCAGCAACACATCGATGGCCGAAAACCGGTCGCCGAGCGCAAATGGCTTGTCGCCCAGCCGGCGGTCCAGCGCCTTGGTCTCCGAGGCGAAATCGTAGGCGGCGGCTGGGCCGACATCGACCCGCACCTCTTTCGGCAGCAGGAAGCGGTGGCGCAGCTTGTTCCAAAGCGGCGCCTCGAACTCGCTTTGGGCGAAATGCATCCAGGAATCCATCTCGGCGCGACCGGCAACACCGGGATTGGCGCCCATGCCCTTGTCGGCATGTTTGTCGGCGAGATAGACACAGATCGCCGCCGAATCCGTCACCGTCAGTTCGCCATCGATGAGGATCGGCACCTTGCCCGACGGATTGAGCGCATAGGCTTCCGGCGAGCGCAACTTGACCTCGACGAATTCATAGGACTGCCCGAGTTCCTCGAGCATCCAGAGAACGCGGCTGACCCGGGATCCACGCGATCCGATGGCCTTGTACATGGTTGAACCTCTTTCTCCTGGACCGTAGACCATCGCGCTCGCTCAGACGATGGTGTCGAAGAGCCGCAGAATGAACGAGACCTGGTAGATCAGCGTGCCGACGACGAAGGCGATGTGGAAACGGCGGTCGCGCACCAGGATGGCGGCGATGCACAGCAGGACGAAAACCGGCGTTCGGAACAGATATTCATTGCCGTAGCGGGCGAAATGCTCGGGTCCTTTCAGCAGCGTGTCAACGACATCGAGCAGATAGGTCGTCGCCAGCAGGCCGAAAAACCAGCCGCGGCGTGAATAGAAGAAATCTTCGTAGCTGGTGTAGTCGAGCATCGAATCCGGAAACAGCAGCGCGCACAGCAGGAACAGCGTGATGGCGTAGAAGATCAGGAACAGGTACTTGCCGAAGGTCCAGACCTCTATGGTGTAAAGGCCGAACTCCCACCACCAGAAATGCACCAGCAGCAACAGCATGGAGGCGACCCAGGCGAGGTGCACGGGATAGAGCCTGTATTGGCCGGGATGCTGGACAATGCGCGCGAGCCCAGACAGCAGGCGCGTGACGCCGAGGCCTATCACCATGCCCATGACGATGCGGATATGCGGGAAGATGTCGTGGGCAGAGACGATTTCGGTGGCCATTCGTCCGTTCTAGCGGCTGCTTCGACAATTGCAGCTAATCATACCAGAGCCACAGCTTTCGGTAACCGGCCGGAACGTCAACCTGCTCAGCGGGCAGATGATCTACATCTCCCTCCCAGGTTTCGTCCGGCTCAAAGCCTGACGGCAGCCAGCCAATGACGTGTTCTTCGCTGGCGCGCGTTGTTATGACGACCTTGTCCGAGAACGGCCATTCTCCATCGTCACATTGCACGATTGCTATTCGAACGTCGTGAACGTCAGGCCTTTTTCGTATCGACTGAAATGCCGCCAGAACCGTATCATTGTCTGGCTCTTCCGGGCTGTTGCACAGCAATCCGGCTTCGCCCTCAGCTCCATCGAAATATTCTTCCAAAGTGACAAGTGGCATGGCAAGCGGAGCGACGCCGCCATTGTATTTTTGCAGCGCGCCCATCCTGGAAATCAGGGCTAGTTTCTTTTGCTCGTCCATGATGGGTCCGATGCTTCGCGGGCGCACCGACCCTAAAACAGAAAATACCGCTGCGCCATCGGCAGCACGGTTGCCGGCTCGCAGGTGAGCAACTCCCCGTCGGCGCGCACTTCGTATGTCTCCGGGTCGACCTCGACATGCGGCGTAGCGTCGTTGAGCACCATCGAGTGCTTGCCTATACCGCCGCGGGTGTTTTCCACCGCAACGAACTGCTTGTCGACGCCGAGGCGGCCATGCAGGCCCGACTCCAGTGCTGCCTTGGAGACGAAAGTCACCGACGAATTGGTCCTGGCCTTTCCATAGGCGCCGAACATTGGGCGATAGTGCATGGGCTGCGGCGTCGGGATCGAGGCGTTGGGATCGCCCATCGGGGCCGCGGCGATCACGCCGCCGATCAACACCATATCCGGCTTGACACCGAAGAAGGCCGGGTTCCACAGCACCAGGTCGGCGCGTTTACCGACCGCGATCGAGCCGATGTCCTTGGACAGGCCATGCGCGATGGCCGGGTTGATGGTGTATTTGGCGATGTAGCGGCGAACGCGGAAATTGTCGTTGTTGCCGGTCTCCTGCGGCAGCGAGCCGCGCTGGCGCTTCATCTTGTCGGCGGTCTGCCAGGTGCGGATCGCCACTTCGCCGACGCGGCCCATTGCCTGGCTGTCGGACGAGATGATCGAGAAAGCGCCGATGTCGTGCAGGATGTCTTCGGCGGCGATGGTTTCCTTGCGGATGCGGCTTTCGGCGAAGGCGATGTCCTCGGGGATCGATGGCGACAGATGGTGGCAGACCATCAGCATGTCGAGATGCTCGGCCAGCGTGTTCACGGTGTAGGGCCGGGTCGGGTTGGTCGAGGACGGGATGACGTTGGGCAGGCCGCAGACCTTGATGATATCAGGCGCATGGCCGCCGCCGGCGCCTTCGGTGTGGAAGGCGTGGATGGTGCGGCCCTTGATCGCCGCGACGGTGTTTTCGACAAAGCCGGATTCGTTCAGCGTGTCGGTGTGGATCATCACCTGCACGTCGTAGTCGTCGGCGACCGACAGGCAGCAGTCGATGGCCGCAGGCGTCGTGCCCCAGTCCTCATGCAGCTTCAGCGAACAGGCGCCGCCCAGCACCATTTCCTCAAGCGCCGCCGGCAACGAGGCATTGCCCTTGCCCGACAGGCCGATGTTCATCGGAAAAGCATCGAAGGACTGGATCATACGCGCCATGTGCCACGGCCCGGGCGTGCAGGTCGTGGCCAGCGTGCCATGCGCCGGGCCGGTGCCGCCGCCAAGCATGGTGGTGATGCCCGACATCAGCGCCTCGTCGATCTGCTGCGGGCAGATGAAGTGGATATGCGCGTCGAAGCCGCCGGCGGTGAGGATCTTGCCCTCGCCGGCGATGATCTCGGTGCCGGGGCCGATGATGATGGTGACGCCGTCCTGCGTATCGGGATTGCCGGCCTTGCCGATGGCCGCGATGCGCCCGTCGCGAAGGCCTATGTCGGCCTTGAAGATGCCGGCTGTGGCATCGATAACCAGCGCGTTGGTGATGACGGTGTCGACCGCGCCGCCGGCGCGCGACACCTGGCTCTGGCCCATGCCGTCGCGGATGACCTTGCCGCCGCCGAATTTCACCTCTTCGCCATGGATGGTGAGGTCCTTTTCGACCTCGATGAACAATTCGGTGTCGGCAAGCCGCACCTTGTCGCCGACGGTGGGACCGTACATCTGCGCATAGGCGGCGCGGGTGATTCTAGCCATCAGTCAATGCTCCTCAAAACGGTCTGGCTTCAGCCGAATTCCACATGGTCGCCATCCAATGGTCATGCAATGACCCGCTCGGCGACACCTTCTGATCCCATTTGGCCGTTGAGGTGGGCGTGTCACCCCGAACCAACCGTTTGCCAGATCCCTGGCCCATTCGATGGAAGGAAAATCCATGCGCAAAGTCATCGTTCTTGCAGCCGCCGCCATACTGGCCTCCGCGACCGTAGCCGGCGCCCAGCAGCAGCCGGCGCCGCAACCGAAACCAACCGCACCCAGCGCTCAGCCGGCGGCGCCGGCGATCCAGAGCGTCAACATCGTCGATATCACCGAGCTGCCTGAGGCCACCCAGACGCAGGTCAACCAGGTGATCGCCAAGCGCGGCGATGCCGGGCTGCAAAAACTGCGCAGCTCGATCGATGCGACACCGCAGCTCAAGTCGGCGCTCGAAGCCAAGGGGCTCACCTCGGCACAAGTGGTCGCCGCCAGCATGACCACCAATGGCGCGCTGACCCTGGTCACCAAGAAGGCGAGCTGACGACAGCGCCTGGCGGGCCGATACCCGGCCCGCCGGCCCTATCGCGGAGGGAACCTTCGCCGGACGGGAGTCGTTTGGCTTCTTTGGCGCCGAACGGCGTTGCGCAGAAAAGTTCGCCAGGAGCGATCTATGCCGACCATTCCCTTTGCCGACGTCAGATGGCTCCAGACCATAGCGACTTGCGTGTTCCTCGCGGCCTATGGACCGCCCGCCGCGCAGGCCGTTGAAAGCGCGGACACCGTCAACCGGATCGTCGGGTCCGATGTCCGCCAGGAAGAGGCGCGGACGACGACGGAGACCGGAAAGCTCATCGCCGCGATCGAGCGGACGCGTGAAAACATCGGCACGGTACGCAAGACATCCAAGCTCGACACGGTCGATATCGTCTTCCTCACCGACGCGGCGCGCACCGAAGGCGGCCCGCCGCCGGCCGTCGAGAGCAAGGTCAGGCAGCACCAGGACGATATTGCGGAATTGCGCAAGGAGATCGACGCCAACGCGCTGCTGTTCAATGCTATCGATTCCAGGCGCGTGCTTGCCGAGGACGTTCTCGCCGTCGAATTCGACGGCCCCACAGGAATCGTCATCTATGCAGCGGCCAGGCCCTCGAACTGATCTCAGGGCGTTCGACCCTGTCGATCTCACAGCTTGCCCATGATTTTCTGCTGGAAACCGTAGACCTCGCGTTTTCCGCCGAGCGGCACCAGCGTGACGTCGCGCTGCTGGCCCGGCTCGAAGCGCATCGCCGTGCCGGCGGCGATGTCGAGACGCATGCCGCGGGCTTTGTCGCGATCGAATTTCAGCCCTTCGTTGGTTTCGAAGAAATGGTAGTGGCTGCCGACCTGGATCGGCCGGTCGCCGCTGTTGGCGACTTTGAGCGTCACCGTCGGCAGGCCCTTGTTGAGCTCGATGTCGCCGCTTGCGGTGATGATTTCGCCGGGGATCATCTCAGGCCTCACAGAACGCCGAAGACCAGGCCAACGCCGACCGCAGCACACGCCGCGCCGGCGGCACGGGCAAGGCTGCGAAAGCGCATGCCGAGACCGAGGCCGGCGGCGATGCCTATGGCATGGAGAAGCACGGTGGCAGCGGCAAAGCCTGCCATATAGTCAAGCCCGCCGGCATTTTCCGGCACTTCCGTGCCATGGGCATGGCCATGGAACAGCGCGAACAGGCCGATGATGGCGACGCCGGCCGAGACCGGCAGGTCGACCGCCAGCGCAACCAGCAGGCCAAGCGCGACGACGGAGGCCAAAGTGCCCGGTTCGACGAAAGGCAACGGCATGTGCAGCATGCCGAGCGCGCCGCCGACCAGCATGACGCCGACAAAGACCAGCGGCCAGGTCCAGATCGCCTTGCCACCCTTGAGCGCGGCCCACAGGCCGACGGCGATCATCACCGTCACGTGGTCGAGCCCGGACAGCGGGTGTGCGAAGCCCGCCGTGAAGGACGAGGTGGCGCCGATGCCGACATGGGCATAGGCGGGCATGGCCGCCGCCAGCAGCAGGATTGCGGCGAGCGTGGTGCGTTTGGTTGAGCCAGAGATCATCGGTCTTCCCTTCCAAGTCACGGTAACAATCACGCGGCCTTGCAGCCCTCGGCCTTGAGCACACGTTTGGTCGAGGCCGGATATTTCTTCAGCTTCTCTGCCGGCCGGATTGGGCGGGCGGAAAAATTGCCGCCGCAATTCGGACAGACGCCGCCCAGCACATTTTCAGCGCAGTCGGCGCAAAAAGTGCATTCGAAGGTGCAGATCAGCGCATCCGTCGCTTCCGGGGGCAGGTCCTTGTCGCAGCATTCGCAGTTGGGCCTGAGTTCGAGCATCGTTTCCTCCTCACCTGATCGGTTCGTGCACGGTGACCAGCTTGGTGCCGTCGGGAAAGGTCGCCTCGACCTGGACGTCGTGGATCATCTCGGCGATGCCTTCCATCACCTGCGCGCGAGTGACGACATGGGCGCCGGCCTCCATCAGTTCGGCGACCGGGCGGCCGTCGCGGGCGCCCTCGACGACGAAATCGGTGATCAGCGCGATCGCTTCGGGGTGATTGAGCTTGACGCCGCGCTCCAGCCGCTTGCGCGCCACGATCGCCGCCATGGCGATGAGCAGCTTGTCTTTTTCACGCGGCGTAAGGTTCATGCGCTTTCCTGGATTTGGCCTGGATTTGGTTCAGAGTGACCATAATTTGGGCAGACCGGCCTGCCCGTTGAGCAGTTCGACAAGCGGAACCAGCCGCTTGCGCAGCTGGTAACCGTCCTCGGCAAACAGCCTCGCAAGAAGCTTGCCAGATTGTTTCACGCTCCAGGCGCTGGCGTCGCCGTCGGCGCCGATGATGTCGCGGGCCGGCTCGAGCAAGGCTTCGGCTTGCGGCGAAACCATCAGCAGCGTCGCCACCGCAATGGCGCTGCCGGCGACCGCAGGGCGACCAAGGGCTGCCGCTATGGCCGGCCCGATGCGGAAATCCTCGGCATGAATGAGCGCGCCGTCCCGGCGGACCCGCCAGCGGTCGTGGAAATGGCCGTGCGCGGCCTGTTCGCCCATGGCCAGGCGGCCAAAGACGGTGGCCTCGAGCAGCAATGCCTCGGCGCCTGCGGCAAGATCGACGTCCAGCGTGCGGGCAAAGGCCGAGCGGTCGAAGACGATGGTTTCCTGCGGCAGCCAGGCAATACGGCCACCCGCGCCGACTTCAAGTTTTACCCGCACTTCAGCACGGTCGCTTTCGGCGCGATAGATCTTTTCGCAGGCCTGGGTGGTGATCGAAGTGGAGGCACCTGGCCCGACATCGATCTCCCAGCCGAGCCGATCACCGCCAGTCAGCCCGCCCGCGGTGTTGATGAGCACGGCTTCGAGCGGATCGGCCGCGACGGCCGGCATGCGGATCTTGGCCGATCCGTCCTGATAGAGGCGCGAAAGCCTGGTGCGGCCGGCACTGACGCCGCATGCAAGCCGGGCCGCACCAGCGACGCGCTGGGCCGGCAGCACCGCGGTCAAGCCATGTTGCAACGTATCCATCGCTCCAACGTTAAGCACTCCGGCTGCTTTGTCGATATGTAGCTTGTCGATATAGCTTGTTGCTTGACAGCGTTTCCGTTTCTATAGAGGGAGCCTCTTTGGAACGGTCATGCCGGGCCTGGCGGGGTTTTGAAGGCGACGGCGATTTTCAGTCCAGGCAACAGGGGCGCCAACCAATCGGCACCCGAAATGATAAAATTGGGGAAGGAAACGAATGGCTGACGAGCTGGCAACGGAAATCATCGCCAAGATCAGGGCACATGCGGAGCCCGGCGGCGAAGAGATCACCACCAATACGGAATTGACCGCGCTTGGCATTCATTCCCTGGAACTGACCGAGATCATCTTCGATCTTGAGGAGCAGTACGGCATCGAGATCGAGATGAACACGGTCGATGCCTGGAGCAATCTGAAGAATGTCGGCGACATGGTCGAGGCTGTTCGCGCGCTGATCGCGAAGAAAGCCTGAATGCACAAGCGAGTCGTCATTACCGGCATAGGCGGCATATGCGGGCTTGGCACCAATGCGCCTGCGATCTGGAACGAAATGCGCGCCGGACGTTCGGCGATCGGCCAGATCGACAACCCGCTGCTGCATGATTTGAAGGTCAAGGTCGGCTGCGAGATCAAGGCGATGCCGGACCATGGCATCGGCCACAAGCAGACCGTGTCGATGGACCGCTTCAGCCTGCTGGCGGCGATTGCCGCGCGCGAAGCCATGCAGCAAGCCGGACTGACGTCGGATGAAGCCACCACGTATCGCATGGGCACCGTCGTCGGCGTCGGCGTTTGCGGATGGGAAGCGATCGAGGAGAACTATCGCGCCATCCTGATCGACGGCAAGAACCGTGCCGGCATCTTCACCGTACCGAAAGTGATGCCAAGCGCTGCGGCCGGCCAGGTCAGCATGGTGCTTGGCCTGCGCGGGCCGGTGTTCGGCGTCACCTCGGCCTGTTCGTCGTCGAATCACGCCTTCGCCTCGGCGGTCGACCAGATCCGGCTCGGCCGTGCCGACGTCATGGTCGCCGGCGGCACCGATGCGCCGCTGGTCTGGGGCATTCTAAAGGGTTGGGAAGCGCTGCGGGTGCTGGCGCCCGACACCTGCCGGCCATTCTCGGCCGACCGCCAGGGCCTGTCGCTGGGCGAAGGCGCCGGCATGGCGGTACTGGAAACCTACGAACACGCCATGGCGCGCGGTGCCGACATTCTGGCCGAAATTGCCGGCGCCGGGCTTTCCGCCGACGCATCCGACATCGTCGCGCCGACTGTCGAAGGGCCTACGGCGGCGATGCGTGCCTGCCTGGCCGACGCCGGGCTCAACCCCGAGGACGTCGACTATCTCAACGCCCACGGCACCGGCACCAAGGCCAACGACCAGATCGAGACGGCAGCGATCAAGCGCGTCTTTGGCGACCATGCCTACAAGCTCTCGGTGTCGTCGACCAAGTCGATGCATGCCCATTGCCTCGGCGCCTCGGGCGGCCTGGAGATGATCGCCTGCGTGATGGCGATCCGCGAAGGCATCGTGCCGCCGACGGCCAATTTCCGGCAGGCCGACCCCGATTGCGATCTCGACGTCACGCCCAATGTGGCGCGCGAGCGCAAGGTGCGGGCGGCAATCAGCAACGGTTTTGCCTTTGGCGGCACCAATGCCGTGATTGCGTTCAAGTCGGTCTGACGGCGGGCGGCTGGCCGTGAATCGCTGGTAACACGGTGTGTGCACCGCCGGCCGGTTAATCGGCAAACAGGTGGCGGATAATCCTTCGCAACCCGCCAAACGGCGCGACGCGCCAAATTCCCGACCGGAGCTTTCGATGACCGACCTGTCCGCTTTTCCGATCACCAAGCGTTGGCCGGCCAGCCATCCCGATCGCCTGCAACTCTATTCGGCGACGACGCCGAACGGGGTGAAAGTGTCGATCGCGCTGGAAGAACTCGGCCTGCCCTACGAGGCGCATCTGGTGGACATCGGCAAGGACCAGAGCTGGACGCCGGAATTCCTGTCGCTGAACCCGAACGGCAAGATTCCGGCCATCATCGATCCCAATGGCCCGGGCGGCAAGCCGTTTGGCCTGTTCGAATCCGGTGCCATCCTGCTCTACCTCACCGACAAGACCGGCAAGCTGATCGCGGCCGATCCGGTGCGGCGCTACGAAACCATCCAGTGGGTGTTCTTCCAGATGGCGGCGATCGGGCCGATCTTCGGACAGGTCGGGTTTTTCAACAAATTCGCCGGACGCGAGATCGCCGACAAGCGGCCGCTGGATCGCTACCGCAACGAATCGCGGCGGCTGATCGGCGTGCTCGAAACGAGGCTGAAAGGCCGCAGCTGGATCATGGACAACGATTTTACCATCGCCGACATTTCGATGCTGGGCTGGGTGCGCAATCTGATCGGCTTCTACGAGGCGCGCGAACTCGTCGGTTTCGACGATTTCCCCACCGTTGCGGCATGGCTGGAGCGCGGCCTGGCGCGGCCCGCGGTGCAACGCGGCCTGACCATTCCAGCCAGAGGCTGACGAGCCGAGCTACTTTGCCTTGGCTTTGGCCTTGGAGCCGCCTCTGCCCATGACAGACGAGGCGAGCGATGCAGCGCCTCTGGCCGTGGCGACAACCGCGCCGGCGGCAACGTTGGCTACATTGCGCATGGTGCCCACCGGGCTGCCGCTGCCTGCCGGCTTCTTGGCCTTGGCAGGCTTTGCCGCCACCTTGGCCGCTACGCCGGGCACCACCTTCTTCGGTGCCGCCTTGCCGAAAGCCGGCTTTGTATCCTTGGAGCGCGCCGCAATTGCCGGGCCGGCGCCTGCTTTTGCCTGGGTGGCCTTGGCTGGCGTTGCCCTGGATTTGGCGGCTGCGGGTTTTCTTGCTTTGGTTGCCATCGGACGAAATCCCTCTGTGGCTAAGTTGCCTCGTCAGCGATAACGACCTGAAAGTCTTAAGGTTCCCGTTCGGAAATCCTGAGAATTAAGCGGGATCGCCCACAACAAGGTCGGCGGACCTTCGCCGGCCAAGCACGCGGTCGATGTTGGGCATGTCGTTGGAGGCGATCCAGGCGCGTGCGTCTTCGTCCGAACGGCCGTGTTCGTGCCAGCGCACCAGCAGGCGACGCTCGAGTTCGGCGCGCGGCACATCGACAAAGATGGTGAAGTCGAACAAAGGCGCCAGCCGCGACCACGGCTCCTCGTCGAGCAGCAGGTAATTGCCCTCGACCAGGATGAACTTGGCCTCGGCGGCAATGATGGACGCCGCGGCGCGCGACAATTCCATGCTGCGGTCGAACACCGGAATGGCGATGTCGGGCTCGCCCGAACGGATGCGCTTCAACAGCGCCTCAAAGCCGGCGAAATCGAAGGTTTCGGGAGCGCCTTTTCTTGGCCGCAGGCCGCGCTGGTTGAGCACGATGTCGTCATAATGAAACCCGTCCATCGGCACGACTTCCGAGGCGCCTTCCGGCAACAGATCATGCAGGCCGGCCGACAGCATCGACTTGCCGGCGCCGGGCGGGCCGGCAATGGCGACGATGAAGCGCTTCGCCTTGCCGGCGCGCTTGAAGATGGTGGCGGCGAGGTGGGCGATTTCGGACATGAGAGCCTCTTTTGCAGCCGGATGGTTTCAGCCGCATCTTGGCGGCTGTTGGTGGAAATTTCAAACCGGGATTTGGGTCGTCTGGCCAACAGCCACCGGTCCAGGTCAGCGCCGCCCCTCATCCCCCTGCCGGGGCCTTCTCCCCGTATAGTGACGGGGAGAAGGGGCTGGCCGCGACCTCGCGCATTTGTTGCAATGTCGAAGATAGCGAAACCGTCGGCGACATCACCCCTCTCCCCGTCACTATACGGGGAGAGGATGCCGGCAGGCAGGTGAGGGGCAGCGCTAGCGTTCGAAAATCAGCCGTGCTTGCCGATACGCAGGAACTCGCTGTCGAAGGCGACGTCGCGGGGCGAACCATCGGCTCCGGTGAGACGCATGTGACCTGATGTTGTCGCGATATCGCGCGGCGGCTCGCCATTAGCCTGCGGCAGCGCGCCGATGACATGGCGGAAGGAGACTTCGCCGCCGAGCGCAAAGGCGGTCGCCACGCCTTCGCGCTTCAGCCAGTTGTCGCCGACCGAGGCGGCATGGCCGACGGCGGCGCGGCCGTCCTCGATGCCGAGCACGCCGCGATGGCGGCCGCTCCACGGCGCGTAGTCGCGGCCGCCATTGCTGAACCACAGCATGGTGACCGGGAGTTCGGCCGGGTTCTTCAACACCAGCACCAGGTCCTGTTCGGCCCGGCGCGCCAGCGCCGTCCAGCCCGGACCGCCATGATCGGCCTCAACCATGGTGATGAAATCCTCGCGCTGATCCTCCATGCGGTAGTCGGTGAGATCGAGCGTGCCGCCGCCGGTGGCCGGAAAGCGCGTCAGATCGGTGGTGCGCGCGGGATAGGCAAGCTTGAAGCGGCCGCGGGCCGGATCGGGCTCTAACGGTGTGTCCAGCGTTGCGGCAAAGCGCTTGGGCGAAAAGGCCAGCCGGCCGCCGTCGCGCATCGCCGTCATCGGATGGTGGGCGGCGGACACCGCGCCCGACCCGCCGGAAAAGACATGCTCCTGGTAGAGGAAGGGATGGCCGTCCCGAAGCGTAAAGATCTTGTCGACCGAGGCGCCCATGACCTGGCGGCGCAGCCGGAAGATGGCCCGCCAGCCATCGGATGTCGCTTCGCTGGCAACGACATCCCAACCGCTGTTGGCCGGCCAGCCGTGCAAGGGTGCTGCCTCGATGTCGCTGGCCGAAAACGGCGCGCACAGGAAATCGCCGGAAAGCCGCACGGTACCCTCGGGCAGGTCCGGCGGCAGCGTCTCGCCGGCGTCGATCCAGGGCGCGCGGTGCAACGGTTTCGGCTGGCGGCCATCGCTGTCGACGGTCATGTCGGCGATATGGCCGACGGTGAGGTCGACCGTGACCGAGATGCCTTTTGCCTTGATCGTGACCGTATCCATCCATGCACCTGCTGATTCTGATGGCAGCGAACAAACCCGCTCTGCGCAGCTTGCGCAAGCGCAGCTTCCGGCATTTTGCATCAGACCAGTTCGCTGCCGTCCTGGAGGGCGCCAAGGTTGTCAAAGGTCGGCGCCGCCCCTCACCTGCCTGCCGGCATCCTCTCCCCGTATAGTGACGGGGAGAGGGACGCTTTCGTCGCCACTTTCGCCAATCACCAGCGCTGCAAGAAGGGCGCCGGCGTTGCGGCCAGCCCCTTTCTCCCCGTCACTATACGGGGAGTTGAGGAATGGTCCGCGAAGCGGACGAAAAGCCAACTGCTTGGCTTTTCGAATGACGAACGCCCGGCAGGGCAATGAGGGGCAGCGCAAACGGTCGGAACGGGAAGGCATATAGACCAAGACCGGCCCCGCCCCCTACTGCCGCTTGTATTCCCGCACCGGCGACTTGGTGCCGTCGGTGTAGGTGACCTGCACCGCCATCGAGGTCACGCTGTCGGCGACGTTGAAGTAGGGCTGGTAGTCATAGGGGATGGCGTAGGGATCCTTCTTGTCGCAAGGCGGCAGCTTGATCTCCTTGTCGAGCGCGGTGCCGTTCAGGCTGTAGCGCACCTCCTTGATGCCGCAACGGTATGACAGCATCTGCGAGAAATAGACCAGGCCGTGATTGCCGCTGGCGTCGAAGGCGATCCACGAGGTCCAGAACTGGTCGAGGATCTGCTTGTTGCCCTGCTGGAGTGCGGCTTCCGGATCGAAACTTATGTTGAACGGCCCGGTCTCGCGGCCCCTGAGATCGAGATATTTTACCCCGATGATGGTGGCTGCGGTGCTGTCGGGCAGTTCGAAGCTCGGATTGGGCATCGGCTTGCCGGTGCGCTGGTCGTTCATCGCCATCAGCCCGGTGTCGGTGAACGGACCGGACTCGCCCAAACGCCAGGAAATGCCGGTCGCCGCCTCGGGCAACGAGATGGAAATTGTCCAGCCGGCATTGGAGCGCATCGGCGTCAGCGACGGGGCAAAACGGGCGGGGTCGAGCACGTCGCCAAGGGCCGTTAGCCGGCTGCGGCTGTGGTCGAGCCAGTCGGCAAGCGCCCTCTGGTCGACGAAATATTTGAGCAGCCCACCATCCTTTTCGTAGGAGACGAATTTGGTCAGCGCCTCGGCCTCGCCGCGCTTGTCGGACAGCGACTGGGCGCCGAGGCGATCCTCGGAAAACTCCTGCGCCAAGAGGTAATAGGCCGGCGCGAAATCCGGATTGGCCGCGATGAAGGCGTTAAGCTTGTCGAGACGCTGGGTGTCGTCGAACTGCAGGATATGGACCAGCTTGATCGACAGCGCCTTGCCCTTGTCGGCCAACTGGCCGAACACTTCGCGCGCACCCGCCTTGCCGTCCTGCACGCGCAACAGCGTGGCAAAGCGGGTGTAGGGGTCGACGGCGTCGACGTCGAAGCCGGCAAAGGCGAGATAGGAGCGGCGCGCATTGAGCATGTCGCCGGACAGCTCGTAGACGCGGGCATTGTGGTAGAATTCATCCGGCCGCTTCGGCTCGGCGATCGCGCCGCCTTGCGCTGCCAGTGCGGCAAAGCCCTTGGCGATGGTGTCGATCGAGGCGGCGATCTGCTCGGTGGTCGCCTGCAGCTTGTCGGCCTGCTCGGCCTGTTTCTGCTGGCCGGCAGCGAGCGTTTCGGTGGTCTGCTTGACCTGATCGACTGCCTTTTGCGTCTGCGCGCCCTGTTCGGTCTGCTGCTGCTGGTTCGACGCAATCTCCTCGGTCTTTTTCGCTACCGCGTCGGTCGATTGCTTGACCTGGTCGACCGTCTGCTGGGTCTGCGTGACGGTCTGCTCGATTTTGGCCACCTTGGCCGAGACGATGCCCATCTGCTGCTGCAGTTGCGCGATGGCCGGCACCAGGCCGGCGATGATCCCATTCTGTGAATTGGTCTGCTGCTGCAGGCCGTAGACGCCGCCAGCAACGGCAGCCGCAGTCGTGGCAAAGATCAGCGCCGGCAGCGCCTTGGCGGCCAGCACCAGTCGCAGAACAATGGCAATGGCGATGATGGCGGCGGCAACCGAGGCGACCAGCGCGATATAGGCGGCGAACGGCGCCAGCGGATTGAGAATGTCGGAAGCAGCACCACCGATGAAGGCGACGCTGCCGGCCCATTTGCCGGTGCGGCTGAGCGAAGCCCTGATAAGAGATGGCGCAGCCGCGCCGATGTCACCGGTCGTCATGTCAAACCCCCCAAAGCAATTGCCGCGCGCAGTGTAGCAGCGCAACCCCGTCGGCAAAACAGGACAGGAAACGGGCGATTTCGGGGCGGGCAGACTCCTTGCGCACGGCACAAGGCCCCCTCATCCGACCGCTTCGCGGCCACCTTCTCCCCGAGGGGAGAAGAGACGAACACCATCGCCTGCCCCCTCCTCTCCCCTCGGGGAGAGGTCGGATTGCCCCGAATTGCCCTTCGCAATTCGGTTGGCAATCCGGGTGAGGGGGTTTCTTGTGAGCGAGTGATGCGCAGCGAATCCCCTGTAATCCCTTGCCGGCGCCGTTAACCAAATGGACGAAGGCAATGGGTTAGGCTAGGTTCCGGCCCTCTCAGCAACGCCGGACTTGCCTTGCCCGATTTCCATTTCCCCGCCCTCGCCCAGAGATTTGTCGCCGCCTTGGCGCTGCTCGTCTTCGTTGCCGGCTGCAGCACCACGGCGCCGCCCGACAGCGTGCTGGCGGTGCCGGCGCCGCAGGAGAAATATGCGGCCATCGTCATCGATGCCAGCAGCGGCAAGACCTTGTTCGAGGTCAGCTCGACGGCGCAGCGCTATCCGGCGTCGCTGACCAAGATGATGACGCTCTATCTGCTGTTCGAGGCGCTGGAGTCCGGCCGTGTCAGCAAGGAGACGCAAATTCCTGTCTCGGACCACGCCGCCCGGCAGCCGCCGACCAAACTGCGCTTCAGGCGCGGCGAGAGCATCGATGTCGATTCGGCGATCCGGGCGATGGTGGTGA
Source organism: Mesorhizobium sp. CNPSo 4684 (assembly GCF_057784315.1). Classification (NCBI taxonomy): domain Bacteria; kingdom Pseudomonadati; phylum Pseudomonadota; class Alphaproteobacteria; order Hyphomicrobiales; family Phyllobacteriaceae; genus Mesorhizobium; species Mesorhizobium sp. CNPSo 4684. Next base: position 89,484 of record NZ_JBWLUX010000017.1, read on the forward strand.
AATCGGCCAACGACGTGGCGGTGGCGGTCGGGGAATATCTCGGCGGCTCGGAGGACCAGTTCGCCGCCATGATGACATCAAAGGCGCGCCAGCTCGGCATGACCAGCACCAATTTCCAAAACGCCTGCGGCCTGCCCGACGCCGGCCAATACACAACGGCGCGCGACATGGCGGTGCTGGGCTTGGCGCTGCGCGCCCGCTTCCCGCAGCAGTTCCACTATTTCTCCGAGAGCGATTTCATGTTCCGCGGACGGCTGGTACGGGGCCACAACGACATGCTGGGCCGGGTGCGCGGCGTCGACGGCATCAAGACCGGCTATATCAGGGCCTCCGGCTACAACATCGTCACCTCCTACAATGCCGACGGCCGACATCTGATCGTGGTGGTGATGGGCGCCGACAGCGCCCGCCAGCGCAACGACCATGTCGAAGCGCTGATCCAGCGCAGCCTGTCGCCAGCGATGGCCGATGCGAAGACGCGGCTGATGTTTGCGGGAGACCAGCCGGCCGCGTCGCCGCTCCCCGGCTCTATGCTCCCAGGCTTGCCGCAACCTGGTTTGCCGGCGACTGGGTCGCAGTTGCCTGGCTTGCCGCCGCAGTAGCGCGTCGCAAGGACTGCCCCTACCGCACCACCAGCACCGGGATCTCCGTCAGCGACACGACTTCCGCGGTCTGGCTGCCCAGCACCAGCCTGCCCAGTCCGCGGCGGCCATGCGAGGCCATGACGATGAGGTCGCAGGCCTCGGAGCGGGAGACGTCGAGGATGGCCTCCGCCGGCGTCCTGTTCTCGATGTACAAGGTCTTTGCACGCACGCCGAGCGCGTCGGCCCGGGCCTTGCACTTGTCCAGCACCTCACGGCCATATTTGCGGGCGTTTTCCTCGTAATTGACCAGCTCTTCGGCGGCGACATAGCCGGCCATTGCGCCGCCCCAGGCCAGTGCCGGAAACGGCTCGGAGACGTTGACGAAGGTGACAGCGGCAGCGAGGCCCTTGGCCAGTTCGAGGCCGTGGGCGACGCCCTTGGCGGCGAGTTCCGAACCGTCGGTGGCGATCAGGATATGTTTGTACATGGCGACAACCCCTGTTGTGGGGCGATCCAATGCCCCTGATGGCGGCAGCCCGACCCTGGCGCTCCATGCGACATTGTCAGGACTGATCTGGATATAAGCGCCCGGCCCGGCCCACCACAGGGCCATGATGGGGCCAGCCGCCAATGACCATGGCGCCAGCCGGCGCGCGCGCTGGCGACCCAGTCATCACAACCGCTTGCACAGGCCGCCAATCTTCACCGCAACAGTGGCTATGCCGCGCCCCCTTGGCGTAACGTGAGCACACCGCGACAGCAGGAGCCGGCATCATGAGCACCGTCCCAAAACCTTCCGAACAGGCCGCCAACGAAAACGACAGCGGCGGCGAGTATTTCGAGGCGCCCCACGAAGCCGAGCTGGTTGCCGACGAGGCGCTCGAAGCGCCCGAGGTGCCTGATACCGAACCCGCCGAACCTGGGCGCCTGAAGCCGAAGCGGAAACCGTCGGCGATATCAGGTAGAAAATTCCGCAAGCGCGACCTGGTGCGCATCGACGACCTCAGGCCGAGCCTTGCCGACCGCATCCGCTCCGACCATCCCGACCTGCCGCGCGGCGCCCGCATCAGCCGCGAGGAGCTCGGCCGCTACCGCATGCGCTACATGGAGGAACTGCTGCAGCAGGAGCATGGCGAATTCTCCGAGCTCGACCGCCAGGTGGTCGAATCGATCGCCAGGCAGGACACGATTTCGGAAAACTCGGAAGAGGAGTTCGAGGAGCACAGGTCGTTCGCCGACCGCGTCTCCGACAATATGGCGGCCTTCGGCGGCAGCTGGTGGTTCCTGATCTCGTTCGCCAGCGTGCTTGCCATCTGGATCGGCATCAACCTGGTCGCAGGCATGAGCAGCGCCTTCGACCCCTACCCCTTCATCCTGCTCAACCTGCTGCTCTCCTGCATCGCCGCCATCCAGGCGCCGATCATCATGATGAGCCAGAGACGGACGGAGGCCAAGGACCGCCTGCGCTCCTTCAACGACTACCGGGTGAACCTGAAAGCCGAGCTGGAAGTGCGCCATCTGCACGAAAAACTCGACTATTTGATCTCGCGCCAATGGACGCGGCTGGCCGAAATGCAGCAGATGCAGCTGGACGCGATGCACGAGCTGACGGGTGCGAAGAAGGCGAAGCGCACCACGCGCCGGGTGCGCAGGAGGGTGGCGAAGGTGGAGGGGTGAGATTCTTTGCAGCGCGCTCATGCGCACCGAGGCGCATGAGAATTTCGCCTGCTGAAGCACCATACGGCCCCGCCTGTTGCAGTGGCAGCTGAAAGTACAATCTAGGCATCTCGAAATCCCTCGATAGAACTAACAGAAAGTCTAACAATCTCCTCCTCTCGCTCTTCAATCTGCTTTAGGGCTACCGGGTTACGCCGAACATCTTGGTCTCTCTTTTTAAGCTGTAAGGCTTGCGCTTCAATTGCAAGGTCAAAGAAATCTTTCCTAGGTATCTTGTTTATGGTCTCGATTGCCAAATCCCAATTGCGTTCGACCAAGGCCATCCTAGCTTGTAATTGCCAAGCGTCCACTTCCCGACCTGCTGCTATAGCCATTTCTACCGCTTGGGGCAGCAGGGATGCATCCCCGTTTTCAATAGCAAGCGCGCAATCCAGTAACATCACACTTAGGCGATTAGCCTTCGGTGCACGCCGCGCATCTTCTACGTGCTCGCGGGCCGCTTTGAGATCTCCGTCGCGCATGGCGCGGCCCGCTTTGTAAAGTGAGACGTCGCCATACTCGTCTGTAATCGTCTGGAGTCGCTTCTCGAAATCGTCCGCATCCCGATTCTGGCGCATCCCGCGGAGCGCCCTGACCTTGAGTACAATCAGACTTGAATCCCTCATCAGCTGACGTTCTGAGAGGCCGTCCAGGACTTCGTTTGCTTGCCAAAATTTCTGCTCTCGAATCAAGCATTTTGCTAACAGCCGAGACGTTCGGATTCTAAAGTGCTTTAACGACAACGCGGTGCGCAGATTTTTTTCGGCGGCCTCATGGTCTTTCTTTACGTAGAAGCTATAGCTTCCGAGAAGATAGTAAACAGACGGCAGCGCTTTCTTCTGCATAAATTGAATGATATCCTCCGGATAAATTCCAATTCTGATAGCGCTATCCCCACCTGTGAACAATATCTGCTCGACTGCATCATCAGACGTATTCATAGAAAAAGCCAACTTCGATGCTCTGTATATGCGTTCATAATTATCCTTCGAATTTCCCTGTAACCCGCGCGCTACCGTATACTGCTCCGATACAAGAGATAACAACGAAGAGCTAGTGACAACTGCGTTTAGTTCTTCTGGTATCTTACCTTCGGTCTCAACAATCGATATCAGAAAGGCGTCTACCAGATCTGACCTCAGCCCAGCTACTTCGATGTGTTCTTTTATAATAACAGCGACCTTCTCAAACAACTTCCTGTCATCTTCTCCATATGATCTCTTGATCTTAGCAGAAACCACCTCCGGCACATGATACAACCCGGAGTCAGCTTGGTAGACAAGAGAATATTCCGAAAGATCCCAAAAATCCAAGACGAGATCCTTCTTTTTATACTGAACCATTACCTTATCTATCACATCAATTGACAACCTCGGAAACCACCCCAACAAGCGAAGTATGTCCATTTTTGGTTTTGATAGCGCACCACTACTGAATATTGCTTCAAGAGTCTTGTCTTGGAATGCAAATATAGGATCCGGATTTGATTGAAGACTCTCCATATTCATTCCACTATTTACAAGATAAGCCACGTGATTCGCCGTTGACGCATGACCAAACACCTTTCCGGCAATTCTTTCCGCAAAGTTCGGGTCAAAGTACCGACCGTCTACTTTTTTACTTAGAATATATACCGTATCTGACGAAGTTAATTGTGGAACGTCGTATTGTGCAACATTTGCCATCGCAGATAACTCTTCTGGGGGCAATTTGCGCTCCGAAACGTACAACACTCGCAAATTGCGTATCGCACGAGATCGCTCGAAAAGCTCAACAAGCCAAGGCTTCAGCTGACGTGTCCTGTCACGCATTCCCCATCTCGTCTTCAATATCACGGGCTGATTCGTTTCCGCCCAGTGAGATAGGGATTCCAGTATAAATGTAACTTGCTCTTTGGTAGAAATTTCTTTGAATATTTTGATCTGACGTGCTACTTCGTCTTGGGTCATTATGCCGTCTAGGTCTTCTTTGAGGCGAAGGAACACATCGACGGCTTCCGCCATATCGGGTAATTCAAATACAGGCCCAGCCGGACGCATCCCTTGAAATGCCGTATCCGACACCGCGCGGGCAATCGTTGAGCGCCCCATTCCGGGGAGCCCTGTCATTATTATGTGCTGAAGAGCGGTCCCATGCCGAGACGGCGCCGAGATTACGTCGAGCTCAATTGCGCGCAAGAGTGCTTCTCGCCCCACAAAGACCTGGCGCGACCCGGTCTGTTCCTCAATGGACTGGTTCTGAAGGTAGATGATCGCTCTGGTGATGTCGCTCGGCCGGAACGACTCCGTGGTAGTCATGAAGGCCTTCATCCAATCTGGCAGGGAATGAAAATTCGCGCCTCCGATCGGGCAAACCAACACCTTGAGGTTAGTTCGCCTGATCGCTTCAATTTCAGCGAGGTTTTGCTCAAGCTGCACCCATGGCTTGTTCGAATTTGGAGAGTGAAACAGAACAAATACGGAGGCCAAGGCGACGCCAGACTTCATTGCAGCCAGACTCTCTTGCCCTGGCATGATAGTTTTTACGTCATAAAACGTTGCGGATGCGTCTAGGCGCTTGTACACTTGCTCGACGGTCTTTTTGTCTTCGCTGGCATGCGATAGGAAGATGGTCCCGGCTATCTGTTTCATTTAGTCCCCCTCATATCGAATCGTACCTCAATCGCATATTTTTCTTTGACGCCCGTCAAGCTCTAGCATCGTATGGCTAAACAGGACCCCATTACATTTGGAAGCCGTGCCGATGTGCAATGGCTTATTTTTACCTCATCCCGAATCCGGCCGAGAGGCCGGACCTTGCTGTCCGCTTTAGCATGCGAGTCACAAGCCTTACGTTTCCAATCGAGCCATCATTTGCTCGTTGAAGCTCACTCGCACTTCAGCTATGAAGGTTTGGCTGATTGGCTCGGTCCGTGGTTTGGATCGCCGTTCTGACAAGCACCCGTAGCTCAGCTGGATAGAGCGCTGCCCTCCGAAGGCAGAGGTCACAAGTTCGAATCTTGTCGGGTGCGCCAATATTTTTCCAACCTTGTCATGGTCGTTATCTGGCTTAGCTCACAACAGCGCAATTTCGGCAGTCTATCCTCAGCGCTGCTGCAAGATCAGATTCCGGCAAAGGAAGCCGCGTCCAGTTCGCGAAAAGCACTTCTTGGAATGCGCACGACCATACTTCGACCCCCGCCCATACTGCGCCCTCCGCTTCTTGGCACCCACGATGCACGCTGAGCGAGTTGGTCGAAATCGGCGAAAAGCCATCGCCGAAAAGTTCTGTCTTTGTCCTCCTCGATCTCACGCACGATGAATAGGGAGTGTAAGTTTCCACGCCGGGCGGCGTAATGTGCCAGTTTCACAAATGGACCCGTATCGAGTCCAAACCAGTCCCCAATATCTCGGTCGTTCGCGGGGACCTTTTCCTTAATCTCTATCGGATAGGTATACCGCTCCCCCCATACAATTCCATCAATGTCTGAGGTCTCGGCCCTAAAGCGATCCTCTACGAAGATTCGGAGGTTCTCGTGCGAAAATTGGATAATTGCATCGTCATCGGTAAGAGACGAAACATCGGTGTTGTACCGAAGATAGTTGTATGCCCGCGTTCGCGGGGAGAATTTGGAAAAGACATTCTCGACGCTATCAAAGTCTGTACGCCACGGCACACCTAATTGAATAAACCTCCATTCGACGTTTTCGAGCTTCGTCTTTGGTCCGGCGTACGGATGAGCGTAATAGCTCTTGATCCCAATTTGATGCATAGTCGCACAGATCGTGTGGAGTGTGAGCGGTATATCGACCCGTGACGGAGCGGTAGAATAATTGCGAGCTAGTTGGACCTTGTGAGGGAAGACAGCCACGGTGTTGCTTCCGAAATCCGTTTCACCTTTCTGACGAAAAATCCATCCGCCGGGCGAAACCCTCTCCGATGCTCCAATCGAGCCGATATAGGTCCTGAATTCGGCCTCTGCTTTCATTCCATAAAGCTTGTTCGTATTCAGGCTCGATATGCATCTATTGAGATATTTTCTTATGTCCGAAATTGTCGCAAATGACATTCTACCCTCAAAGTTTTGCTGGCACCGCGCGAGTTCGGCGAATTATTCCAGCGTCATAAGTCACGGCCGTCGGCTCGCGATAGACGTCGCCGCAAGGAAGGAAGAACTCTGCCAGATCCTAGCCGTAGCCTATTAATGCTGCCGATGGCCGACTAACTCGATAAATGCCGATAGGTCCATAAGCCATGTCTGCTGTGTCGGTCTGTAGGTTTGATGCAACTTCCTTGGTACAACAAGCTGCAGCAGCTTCGCACGCATCTCATCCGTCTGATTCTCGGAGACACTTGGCTCCAACGTGAGGAGGTGCTTTTGCTCAATCCGGGCGGCTTCCGAGAGGACCTGTCGCCAGCGGTCTTTCACCGTGGACTTGGAGCCAAGCATGGTCAGGCGTGTTACAGGGAAGGCAGAATCCCGATATTCAGCGTGCCCAGGAAACAGGAAGTCTGGCTTGTTTCTGTTCTCCGTTTCGACTCCGTGCGCGAATCTAATCCTGTTCGCCTCAAGCACCGCGGCGATGTGATTTTCCAGCGCAGCTCCGGCACGAGCTTTCCTGCGATTCTGAACGCTGAGGGAAAACGCGATGAAACCATCAACGTCGGCACCGTCATCCAGCATGAAACCCTGCCCGATGCGCTCGGCAACAACTCGCCGCTCAAGTCGCCGGAAAAGCTGTTCCTCGCGTTCCATCCACAAGAGCAGCGCGTCGTCCGGGTCGTCCGCTGCGTTGACCCCTGTGAGTGACGAACGTGCCAAGCCTGAGAGAACGCTGGTGGTCGGAAACTTCAATCCGAATTTTTCTATGAGGCCGTCCAGCTTGTCGGCCTCCTTTTCTTCCAGTTCAATGCCAAGCTCATCTAGGATGTACCTAGCGGCAAAATCCAGTTCCGAATCGTTGCCTTCGCCAATACCCTGCGATTCGAACTTCGTGCCTATCTGTTCGTCCAGACCGAAGAGCCAAAGCAGCTGGTTTCTGATAGTGCTACCGTCAGGCGTTACGATGAACAGAATATGGCTATCATGTCTCCGAGCCAGAAACAGGACATCACCAGACTTCATCAGTTCGGTGACGGCATTGCTCTGATAGTAAAGCCGCCATTCGGCACTTCGCTTTGGTTGATTCCTGCGAGAATCGTACCAAGACAGAAAGCCCACTTCGGACAACGCTTCCTGCTCTCCTCCAAGCCAGATGTAGGTAGCAGAAAAGCGATTGTCGGCTCCACCATTGGGGAATTTGCGGTCTTCGCCACCGAGAATTCTCAGAAGCGGCTCCGACCCTGTGACTTCATGTTGATTGGAAGACTCCGGGTTGGCATCAACAGCTGCCAGCCGCTTGACGGCCACACCTTGGAAGTACTCGGAGAGCAGTCCCCGCCGTATAGCCATTCAGACGCCTCGTATTTCAAGCCGCTGGTCGCTGCTGCGCAGCCAGTCGACACACAGGCCTGTTACCTCAGCGATGTCTCGACGCGTGCGGCCCTTCATGCTGCATTCCCAAACAATACCAATCCGCCAGCCCGCGCGGCTCAATTCGTCATCCGCCCTTTTGTCTACCTCACGATTCCGCGCGATTTTCTCTGACCAAAACTCAGGGCGAGTAGATGGCATGCGAAACAGGTGGCAGTCATGCCCATGCCAGAAGCAGCCATGAGCAAACAGTACCGCCTGATACCGAGGAAAAACAATGTCAGGCTTTCCGGGGAGGGAGCGATCATGCAACCGATACCGGAACCCAGCAGCATGTAATGCTCGGCGCAAGGTCAGCTCAGGCTTGGTATTTGTGCCGCGGATACCTGCCATCATCCGACTGCGGACATCCGGGGAAACTATGTCCGGCATTAGGCTGCAGCACTACGATCCGGGCGCGTGACAGTTGGCACAATATATAGCTCGCGGTCAGCCTGGCCAAGCTTCCCGATTGCCTCGCGAATATGAGGTTCAATTGCCTTTGCTATGAACTCCACGACGGGAACCACAACTGCGTTTCCAAACTGGCGATATGCCTGGGTATCGGAAACCTCTATCCGCCAACGCCGATCGCCCCTGTCAAAGCCCATGAGCCGGGCGCACTCCAGCGGGGTAAGGCGACGCGGCCTGTCTCCCGGCTGTTGAATCAGCACTTCGGATCCATCCTTATAATACCTAGCCGACAGGGTGCGAGCAACGTCCTCCGGTCCAAACAGGCTGTAGCCGAACCCATTGCCTTTAGCCTGATGTTTTGCCTTGTAGTCCTGGAGGTACTGCCAGAGACGAGGTGTCAGCGTATACTTTGAGTTCACCTCATCATGGGGTTGGAGGATATCCTTAAGCTTCGGCCCGGTCTTGGCCTCCGGTACTTTGAGACTATCGAAGTCAAACTCGGAGGGTTCCCGGAAGCCCACGATGAAAATTCGCTCACGCTTTTGTGGAACCCAAGGGTCGGAGCTGATCACACGATGCTGAACGTGATAACCGAGCTCATTTTCAAGCACATTGATGATAGTTCGGAACGTTGTCCCCCCATCATGGCTTTCAAGGTTTTTAACATTCTCAAGAACAAATGCTGCCGGTCGATGGCTGGCTATAATTTGTGCAGCATCGAAAAACAATGTTCCTTGAGTGTCGCATAAAAACCCATGAGGCCGATTCAACGAATTTTTCTTTGAAACGCCAGCAATGCTAAAAGGCTGACACGGGAAGCCTGCAAGGAGCACGTCATGTTCCGGGATTTTACTGGGGTCTTTGGAGTACTCCCGAATATCCCCGCCAAGTTCGTGATTGTCTCGGAAATTCAGGGAATAGGTCGCGCGCGCGTTTTGGTCCCACTCTGACGTGAAGACGCATCTGCCGCCTATGCTTTCGAAGCCGAGGCGCAATCCGCCAATGCCTGCAAACAGATCGATGAACCGGAAGGGGGCAGCTATCGGCTTGGCGAACGGTCTCGCGCCCACTGCGACAAGGGTTTTTAATACCCGCAGATCCCGAGGCCTTGCCTGCGTCTCACCCGCCTCATACCGTCTGACCGTACGCGCCGAAACGCCCAATTCTTCAGCGGCCTCCTCTCTTGTCAGTCCACTTTGGCGGAGCAGGTCATTAAACTCGGACATCAGAACCTCGAATCAGCTGCTGGGAGAGATTGGGACATAATGTCATGATCCTTCCCAGATGCAATCCTATGTTCTCTGTATGTTCTATTGGCTAGCGGGATAGAGCGCTGCCCTCCGAAGGCAGAGGTCACAGGTTCGAATCCTGTCGGGTGCGCCAGGCCGTCACCTCGGAGGCGGCGCGCTTCGTGTGCGCCTACCGAAGCCAGCCTGCGGCTTCGAACAACCCGGGCACGTCATCCAGCCCGTGCGCGATCGCGTCCGGCTGGTAGTCGGGCGGCGGGCACCGGCCGGTGCCGCGGTCGACCCACACGGCGCGGAAGTTGAGATCGCGTGCGGCGGTCAGATCCAGATGCGGGCTGGCGCAGATGTGCACCAGCGCGTCCCTGGTCACACCGAGGGTTCGCCAGGCATGCTCAAAAATCTGTCGCGACGGCTTGTAGACCTGCGCCTGCTCGGCGGTGATGACCCGGTCGATCGATCCGCCGAGCTGCGCGACGTTGCCGGCGATGATGGCGTCATCGGTGTTGGAGATGATCGCCAGCTTGAAGCCGGCATCCTTTAGCCGGCGCAGCGTCGCGACGACTTCGGGAAAAGGCGGCATCTTGCCGATCGACGCGGTCAGCAGTTCCGCGTCATCGGCCGCCGCCTCCAGCGAGAAATCCCGCAGCGCCAGCTGCAAGGCCCTGGCCGTGACGTCGGCGAAGGACAAATGCGGCCTGGAATGCTCAAGCTTATGCTCGTGCCGGTCATAGACGGGGATGAAGTCTTCCGCTTCGATCTTGCGGCCCTTGCGCGCAAGGATCGTTTCCATCGCCGCCATCAGGCCTTCGTCCCACTGGATCAGCGTTCCGTAGCAATCGAATGTCAGCCAGGTCGGGCGCGGCCCGTTCAATGCCATTTGGAGAAACCTCAGGGAAAGTTGGCTGGACACTGGCAGCGATTTCAGTCATTTGAAAATTAAATGTTGCGATAGGATCAAGTGGAAATTCGAATGGATCTGGATCTCGATCTGTTGCGCAGCTTCGTCGCGGTGGTCGAAACCGGCGGTTTTACGCGCGCGGCGGAGCGCGTTCACCTGACGCAGTCGACCATCAGCCAGCAGATCAAGCGGCTGGAAGACAGCGTCGGCCACAGCCTGCTGGTGCGCGAGCGCGCGCCGGGTGGCGTGCAGGTCACCGAAGAGGGCGAAGTGCTGCTCGGCTATGCGCGCCGGCTGCTGTCGATCTCGGCCGAGGCGGAAGCGGCCCTGCGGCAGCCCGCGGCGCCGAAGACGGTGCGGCTCGGCGTGCCGGAAGATTTTGCCGGCCGGCGGCTGATCGACCTGTTGTCTGGATTTTCCCGGGCGTCGCCGCATCTGCGGCTCGACACCGTCAGCGGCTGGAGTTTCGAGCTGCGGCGCCTGCTGGACAATGGCGAGATCGATCTGGCGCTGATCAAACGCGAGCCTGGCGACGCGCCCTGCCTGGGGCGCTGGGAGGAGACGCTTGCCTGGGTAGCCGGCCCGTCCGGTGCGCTCGACGCCGACCCCGTGCCGCTCGCGATGTTTCCGCAAGGCTGCATTTACCGGCAAAGGGCGACGCGCGCGATCGAGGCGACGGGGCGGATGTGGCGCATCGCCTATACAAGCCAGGGGCTGATCGGCGTGCAGGCGGCGGTGGCGTCGGGGCTGGGCATCAGCCTGCTGCCGGTGGATGCGGTGCTTCCAGAGCACCGCCTGCTGCGCGCTGCCGACGGTTTTGCCGAACAGCCGCCGTCGGAGCTGGCCTTGATCGCGCCCTCGCAAAGGCTGGATGCGCCGGCGCGCGACCTGGCCGCGTTTCTGGCCGCAAACATCGGCAGCATTCTGCATGGCTCTGTCGCCCGGCCGAAGGAAGCGCGGCACCCGGTTGCAGCCTTGCGCTAACTGGTTTCGGCGCTAAAACGGGAAAGGGTCTCGGTATATGGAGCTTGCGAGGCCAAGAGTGCCTGGAACAGAATAGAGCCTGCCCGGACCAAACCTTGGTTTGGTCGAACGCAAGCCCGGAGCGAACATGCGGACAAGGGAGCGCTGCTCATCCTGTATCAGGATGACGGCGAACACCTCCAGGTTTCGTTCGTGGCAGAGTTTGACGCATGAGGCGTAGTCGAGTGTCGCTTCATCCGCGCAGGCAGGGCCGCCACCCTGCAAATATGGATACAGCCCAAGATCCGTCTCTCGATGCCAGCGATAAAGTTGCCGCGCCCCCGAAGTAAAGCGGGTCGTTCCCTGTTGCTGCGCCTGCTGGGAGAGCAGAGCAAGGTTCGCTTCGCATTGAGCAAGCTCGCCAACCGCCCTTGTGGCAGCCGCTGACCACGATGCGCCTGCCGCAAACCCCATTGCCGGACACCGGCCGGACCTGTCGCTGGAGATTGCCGCAACTATCGGCACCGCCAAATCCAGCGTAAGCCGCAGAAGCCGCAATTCGCGCCCTTGGCGCCGAAGCCAGTCCTCGTAAGAAGATACCGTGTCGCTTGCCGTCGACTTCGGATCGATTCGAGGCAAAACAAGTCGGTTGTACCACCAGATAGAGGTCGCATCTCGCTCGATCAGCTCAAGAAGTGCGCTCATCGCAGCGTCCTCAGGGTTGATGCCCAGCGCAAGTCCGTTCGAGTCGGCAGCCGGCAAAGATGATTGCTTGCCACCGGGATCATATCCGAGGAAACACAGCCCCGCGGGCACCCAGGCTTGCGCCGTACCGAGCTTGTCGTCACTCAGGATCCAGTCTTCAGGCGCGGATCTATCCCAGCGGGCCGGAACCATGTTGCGGGGCTGTCGGTTCCCGGCTTCTCGCCGGTCATATTGCTCTTCGCTGAAAAGAAGGATGCCGGGCGGCTCGACGACCCGCCCATGAATCGCATCGGCACACGACCGGAGAATTCGCCCCTCGGGAACGATCTGGGCGAAGTGGGTCTCGTCCGCCTCATAGAGGCAGCCTTGCAGCGCCTGCTCGACTGTCGTGCCCCAACCAGACACGAAGTAAGTGCTCTCTTCGCCATCCCTGGCGGCGCGAACGCGGCCGGCCGCCACCGTGAGAGGACAGCCGAGCAATGGGTCCGAGATCACCACCGGGCCATAGAGAAGACTAGACCCCACGCAGACCTCGAATGTGCGTATCTTTCGCGTTGCGAGCGCTTCTGAACGGATTTCGCTCTGTCGCACGCCCGAAGCTCTTGGTGCAGCAGTTTACACGCTGCCATGCGCGATAGCATCATGCAAATGTGCTAAAGTACGTTCGGACGTCCGACCCGAGGTATGGATTGACCCCAAAGCCTGGATTGACCGCAAACAATACCCTGAAGCGACGCCTGACTGCGATCGTGGTCGCAGACGTGGTCGGCTATTCGCAACAAATGGCGGTAGACGAGGAAGGCACGTTTACCCGCGTCCGGGCGCTGATGCACGACGAGATCCCAGGCTACGTTCATCGGCATGACGGCCGCGTTGTGAAGAACACCGGCGACGGTATCGTCGCGGAGTTCTTCAGTGCGGTCGAAGCGGTCCGATGCGGGGTGGCTATCCAGGCCTATCTCGCAAGCCCCGAACGGCAGTCGCCCGGTCTGTCGCTTCGGATGGGCATAAATTTCGGCGACATTATCGTCGACGGCGACGGAGACGTGTTCGGCGACGGTGTCAACGTGGCTGCACGCCTTGAACAGATCGCGGCCCCCGGAGGCATTTGCCTTTCGGCAAAAGTGCATGAGGAGGTCCGCGCAGGACTGCAATTGCCCTTCGAATATTGCGGTGACTTCCTGCTCAAGAACATTCCCCGACCCGTGGCGGTCTACTCGCTTATTCACAGACCCGAGAGCCTCTCGCCGAGCATCGGCGCCGAGATTTCGGGCTCGAACACGCCATCGATTCTGGTCCGCCCATTTGTCAGCACCGGCGGGGTGGAACCCTATTTCAGCGAAGGGTTCACGGAAGACGTCATCACCGAGCTGACGCGGTTCACGCAGCTCTCCGTCGCGTCATATCATACCTCGATGCGGCTCAAGGATGTGGAGCTGCCAAAGCTGGTCTCGGATATCGGGCTCGATTTCGAGCTTGCGGGGCGAATCCGCAGGATGGGGAAGCGCATCCGCCTGTCGTGCGAACTGGTTGACGCAACGTCCGGCGGCGACGTTTGGGCCGAGCATTATGACAGCGACGATCAGGACATATTCGATGTGCAGGACGAACTGGTCCGCAAGATCGTGGGCACAGTCATCGGGCGCCTCAAGGCAGCGGGTGCGGAGAAGGCGCGGCGCAAGCCGCCGGCCAACCTGGCGGCCTATGAGTGCGTGCTGCGCGGCAATGCCCTGCCGCTAGGCGACCTCGCCTGCGAAGCGGAAGCCAGGCAATGGTATCAGCGCGCCATCGACCTTGATCCGACCTATGGGCGCGCCTACGCCAAGCTGGCTCACTACAAGCAGCTGGAATGGTTTCGCGACATGGGATCTTCCGATGCCTTGCTCGACGAGGCGCATGCAATTGCCAAGAAGGCGGTGGCGCTGTCTCCCAACGATCCGGTTTGCCTCAACATTCTCGGCTGGGTGCTGCTGCACCGGCGAGACTTCGACGTCGCCGCGCAACTCTACGCCCGGGCCCTCTACCTCAATCCGAACGATCCCGAGCAGGTTTCCTATCTCGGCACCCTCTACACATTTTGCGGCGAACCGGATCGCGCCATGCAATGGTTCGAGCGGGCGCAGGTGCTCGATCCCCTCTATGAACCATCCTGGTATTGGCCGTTTCGCGGCATCGCCCACTTCATTGCGGGCCGGCCCGAACCGGCATTGGTCGCTTTGAGCCGTTCATCGACAATGCCGACATGGGTTACGGCCTACATGGCCGCATCAAGCTCGGCGCTTGGCCGGGACAGCGATGCAAAGTTGTATGCGGCTCGCGTGTTGGCGGGTACGCCCAGCTTTTCCTGCAGTCGATTCGTGGCCAAGGAGCCCTATCGCCTGGAGGAGGATCGGGCCACGCTGCTCAAGGGGCTGCTCGCAGCCGGGCTGCCGAACTGAAATGGAAGTTTGCTATCGGCAGCCGAAGAGGACCGCGGACGCAAGCTCGTCATGATAGTGCCGACCCTGTGCGTTGTTGTGGTACGTCCCGAGGTAATCTATCAGATCCTCTCGCGTGACAACGCCTTCCGGCAGGGCCGGCAGGACTACAGTCAGCTCCGTTGGGGCATCGCACACCAGTTTCACTTTCGCGTCGACGATCTGCTCCAGCACAATCTTAAGTTCGCTTAGAAGAGTAACGTCATTCAGGTCTTTTACTTTCGACACTACGCCGCCCAGCAAACTTTTGCCTTTGTAATCGATATCGAGACCGCCAAGATCAACAACACGTAAGGTTTTTCCCGTAGTGCCTGTGATCTGCCCCACCCTCACACTTCGAAGGCCGCCATTTTTATCTCCAGTGCGCAGAGCTATGACGTCATTGACCGTGAAGGCGTTCGGTATGTCGATGGTTATACGCAAAGGATTTGTCGAATCTACCACTGATACAGTCGCCGTGAACGCGGGCGGCAAAGCCTTCAGCCACGCCCCCACGAGCGAGGCGCCAATCTCCTGAGCCTGTCGGCCCTGCTTGAGTTTCACCTTAGGCACAAGCGTTGCTCCCCGCGCTTTGAGGCGTGCGACAACAACCTAGGCTGCTTTTTCTTTGGCTGCAAGAAGAGCCCTCGAGCGGTTCGCCTCCAAAGCTTTGCCGTGGACAGAAAGAGCTATTGGGAGCATGCTGCCAGTCAGTCGACCAGCAGATGGTGGGGATCCATGAGGTTTGCTTGGCTTGTGACTTTTCTCGCCGCCACATTTTCCGCGGCCACGGTCGTGCACGCGGACGAAGACCCGGACGGGCCGCAAGTAACGCAACACACATTCATCGCGCCACTTGCGGACAAGGACAGATTTGGATCGGTTATCGCCAGCCTGAACAAGATCAATCTGTCGGGGGAAGTTCTGCAGGCTGTCGACATGCCGGACCAGGGATTTAGCCTGGTCACTGGAAGCTTTACCGACGAGGAAGCGGATAAGCTTCTGTCGGAAGGGTATCAGGAACCGGATTCCCTGGAAGTAAGCCTGTTCGCGGATGGCGGTTGCGAAGCACGCAGGCCGCTAGCCCCTGTGACGGGTGACAAGCTCGTGCCGCCGAGCGTTTGCAGTGTAGTCGGGTCGCCCAGTCCTGTGACCAACGGGTCCGCAGTCTGGATCATCGATAGCGGCGTCGACGAAGACATCGTCACAAAAGGGCTTCTTAATATTTCGGAACGGATCAACTGCACGGTCACTCCATGCAGCACGACCATGGGCGTGGCAGACAGTCAAGGTCACGGCACGATGGTCGCAGGTATCGTTGGCGGAATGCGCGTGCCAGGTGCAACAAGCGGTCAATTCCTTGGCATCGTTGGGGTCAGCCCTGGCGTGCCACTCAAGATTGTCAAGGCATTTGAAGGCGAGAAGTCGAAGATCGTCGGACCGCCGCTTGTCGCCCTGAAATACGTTCTTGACAATGCGTCCCCCGGCCAAATCCTGAACATCAGCTGGGGCTCGCAGTTCATGGAGACCGCGAGGAATGGTGGCCAATTAGGCCAGCTTGGTCTGATGGACAAGCTGCTGTTTGAGATCGCAAACAAACAGGTCCGTATTGTAATTGCGGCGGGCAATGCGCGGGAAGACGACGAGGCGTCGTGGGTACAGTCCTTTTTCCCGGCCAATGCGTCGGAATATCTTTCTCCAAACCCGACGCAAGGCTTCATCCAAAGTGTCTCGGCATCCGACAGCACTTATATCCCGACCGGCACCGGCACTGGCGTGTGCAGCACCGTTTCAAACGGGTGGTGTGATCTGCTTTGGGATGGCGGCGCTTTTGGCGCGGCCATGTCCGAGCCAGGCGTTGGCGTCCAGGTGCTTTGGCGGAGCAAAAATCACGAGCTAAGACAGAATATCTGTTCGGGAACGTCCCTTGCCGCTCCAGTTCTTGCAGGACTGCTGGCTCGGCCCACTGCGAATTTGCAGAAGGTGCCGATCAAAAAGAGCGTGATCGCAAATGCCGATCCGCTTGGATATTCGACACGCGGAACGCCGGACGTCACTATTCCGGATTATCCGAAATGCAATTGACGCGCCGCACGGCCCTCCAGGGTTTGGGTCTTACCTCGCTGTTTGCGACCAGCGCAGGGTTTGCTTCGGCGGTTTTTGCCGGCGACAGCCAGCCGCGGCTGCTTGTCGTTCATCTTAGGGGTGGGCTTGATGCGCTGGCCGCGCTGCCGCCGCATGGTGATCCGGATTTCCGGCGGGTGCAAGGCAGGGTGAGAGAACTTGGCGACTCCGACGACGCGTTCGGCGTGAAGCTTGATCCGCTGTTTGCGCTTCATCCGGCGCTGGAACCGCTTGCTCGGTTCTATTCAGCCGGTGAATTGCTGATCCTGCCCGCGACGGGCATCCCGGGTATCGGGAAATCGCATGACGCCGCGCAGAGGGTCCTGTTCGACGGCGATGTCGACGGCGGCGATTTTGGCTGGCCAGGAAGAGCCGCTTCGGTGCTGTCGCAGGGAAGGCAAACCATCTGGCGTGCAGCGCCGGCCGACGTGCCAAATGACGTGCTTTTCGATCTTGTGTTGGCCAATCCGGGACTTGAAATCGCCGGCCTTTGCCTCGGTGAGGCGTGCGGTTCAGCCGGAGACGCGGTGCAGACGTTGCTTGCGCGGCGACAGGCGCTGAGTGCCGCCAGCTTTGCCGCAGCGGCGACCTCCGCGGGGCAGGCGCTGTCCAGGCCGGACGGTCCGCGCGTGGCCCTGCTGCAGTTGGACGGCATCGATACCCACGTTGCTCAGGGAGAGCGTCTTTCGGCGACCCTTGGGACATTGGCGCGCGGTGTCGTCGCGTTCTCGGAAGCGGCAGCCGCAATCTGGCGTCAAACCGTTGTGCTCGGCATTACGGAGTTCGGGCGCTCCATCCACTTCAACGAACAAGGCGGCACCGACCATGGTGGTGCCAGCGCAGCGTTCTTGATGGGTGGCGCGATAGCCGGTGGGCGGATCGCGGGTCGCTGGCCCGGATTGGCGGCAGATCAGCTCCACGAGGGGACCGACTTGGCGGTCACCACCGATGCCCGCTCGATCGTCAATGCGGTGTTGAAAGATCATCTTGGACTCTCGAGCCAGGCAATGGCGATGGTCGCTCCAAGCGCATCGGGCCCTCAAGCAATCAAAGGCTTGTTTCAGACTTGATGCACCCTTGGCAGAACGCGTAGCGGCGCCGACATCAGCTTGTGGGGGACCACACGCCGGGATCGACGCAATCGCGGTGCGGCTAAAACCCGAATAATTCCTTGCGCAGGGCGTCTTCGTATTTTGCCTTCAGGTCGAGGACCTTGCCGCGTATCTCGTCTTCCTTGAAATGCGCCGCTTCCCATGTGTCGACCTCTGCGACCGAATGATTGACGGAGGCCAGTTCCTCTTCCTGCTTGATCGCCACTATCCACTCTTCCACCGCAGCCTTGTAGGCGCTCTGGAGCTTGTCGAGATTGTCGGCTGGCATGGCACACTCCCTGTTCAGGCCTCCATTTCTAGGTCAGCCGGATGAACAGACTAAGACAGAAGGCAGACCACGGGCCGTCGCGTTAACCACCCTTTGTGTCCGCCAAATGCCCCATCTGGCCTTTTATGCCAGCCGCTCTATTTGGCTAATGTTAGCCTTATCCTCTGATGGAGGTTTTGATGGATCGGCGATCATTCTTGACAGCATTGTTCGGCGTTGCGGGGGCCGCGGCGCTTGCTACGACGGTTCGGCCTCTCGAGGCCGTGGCCGGGGTTCCCAATGTCGGCAACGGCATTCTCGATGAGCTCGACAAGCAGGATGCCAGCTCTTTCGATGACGAAGGCCCGGGCGATGTCGAGCAGATCTACCATCGGCGATGGCACCGCCGCCACCACAGGCGGCGGGTGTGGAGACGGCACTGCCGCAGGTTCTGGCGGTATGGTCGGTGGCACAGGCGCTGCTATCGCAGGCGCTCCTATGTCATATTGCGATTCTAGCCGCAGGCTGATCCCAGGGTTTGGATAAATCCTGCCCAGCGGCGCAAATATTGAAACAGACCCATCCCGATTTGCTTCGGGATGGGCAGATCAGGCTTGCCCCGCCACCGCCGCCACGGAGTCGCGCTCGACCAACGGGCATTCCAGCTTGGTGATGGGATAGCGGCCGCGGCCGGGCGGCGGCGGCACTTCCAACTGCTCGATCGCCCATTGGCCCATGGCCATGTGCGGAAGGATCGACGTCGTCAGCGGCGGGAACAGATGCCGGGCGATCTCCTCATCGTCATAGCCGACGACGGAGATGTCCTGTGGTATGTGCAGGCCGGCCTCCTTCAGCGCTTCGTAGCAGCCGATGGCCGTGCGGTCGTTCTGGCAGAAGATGGCGGTCGGGCGGTCTTTGAGCGCCAGAAGCTTGACGGTCGCGGCATAGCCGGCGCTGGCCGACCAGTCGCCTTCGACCACCAGTTCCGGATCGAACGGGATGTCGGCGGTGGCGAGCGCCCTGCGGTAGCCTTTCAGGCGGTCTTGGGCTGCCTGCATCCACGGCTCACCGGTGATGGTGGCGATGCGGCGGTGGCCGTGGCCGATCAGATGCCGGGTCGAGCTCTGGCCGCCAGCGATCTCGGAAGGAACCACGGCGGGGAAGGCATAGTCGGATGTGTAGCAGTTGAGCAGGATGACCGGGATGTCGAGGCCGTAGAGGAAGTCGGGCGCTGAGATCTCGCGGGTGAAGATGGTCATGTAGATCAGCGCCGAGATGCCGCGCTTGGTGAGGGCCGCAATGGCGCGCGGCTCCATGACGGCGTCGCCCATGGTCTGCGCCACCAGCAAGACATTGCCGGCGTTCCACGACGCCTGGCGCGCGCCCTCGATGGCGACGACGGCTTCCGGACTGGTCGCCAGCTGGTCGACGGCGAAGCCGATGACGCCATCAAGCCCTTCGAAAGCGGGAACCGGTTTGCGCAGCGCCGAGAAGGCGGGCGCGGAATAGCCGAGCGCACGCGCGGCGTCGATCACCCGCTCGCGCGTCTGCTGCGACAGCCTGATGCCGGGCGAATTGTTGAGCACGAAAGAGACGGTCGCCTGCGAGCAGCCGGCAGCCCTGGCAATATCCGTCATGGTGACGCGGCCGCCTTTGGCGGTTCTCGCCGGCGCCTTGCGCCGCCGCGCCGCGTCGCTGGCCGGGCCGTCCGGGTCAATCGTATCGCTCATGGCATTCGTGTCCCCAATCCACGGCCTGTCTAGCGGCAGCCAGTCAGGCCGACAAGATGGTTCGGCGCCATCCACTAATAGAAGTCGCCGGATATGATTATGTTTATTAGCAGCTTCAGCTTGCTGCCGCTACGCCTCTCCGTTCGGTTGTAACTCAACAACTGCAAGGCATCCACTTGGACGCCGCCGAAGCGGCGCACCTTGGGAGAACGAGCCCCGCCGCCTTGCCAGCGCCCTCGCATGAGGCCTTTTACTAATACTGTTTACTAATACAAAAATGCACTGTAACGTCAATCTGCCGCGTCCGGTCCGGCTGGGACCCGCGCGGCGAGAAGTGCGCGTGAATGGCCTGATGGCGAGCGGGGATTGCCTCCGCAAGCTCTGTCTCGGACATGTGATATGTCAGACAAATCAGACTATTTACGAGCATGGGATGAGTCTCTAAAGTCCGTAATCGCGACTGGAACGACGCCATTCTTTCAGTGCCGGGAACCCTGAGGAGGAGGGCGTCCAAATCGCAAGCGGCAATTCAGTGAATGCAAGATCGGTTCAGTCCGACGACTGAGCCAAAACGGGAGGTTGAACATGAAATCCTTGATACGACATGCATCCGTAGCCACGGCAGCCCTGCTGCTTGGCCTGACGGCGACAGCCATTGCGCGCGCCGACGACAAGCCGACGCTGGCCTTCGTCGTCAACGGTGCCTCCGACTTCTGGAAGGCGGCGGAAGCCGGCGTCAAGAAGGCGCAGGGCGAGCTGCCCGACTACAATCTCGAACTCAAATATCCCGAGCAGTCCTCGGTCGCCATCCAGCAGCGGCTGATGGACGATCTGGTGACTGCCGGCGTCAAGGGGATCATGGTCTCGGCCGTCGACCCCAAGACCTCGACCGACGGTCTGAACAAGATCGCCTCTGAGACGGCGCTGTTCACCACCGACTCCGATGCCCCGCAGACCAAGCGCGTCGCCTATATCGGCTCGTCCAATGTCGACGCCGGCAAGCAGGCGGCAGAGATCGCCAAGAAGGCGATGCCCGACGGCGGCAAATGCCTCGGCTTCGTCGGCCTGCTCGGCGCCGACAATGCCAAGGAACGCATCCAGGGCATGAAGGACGGTCTCGCCGGCAGCAAGATCGAACTGGTCGACGTGCGCGGCGACGACATCGACCAGGCGCGCGCCAAGAAGAATGTCGAGGACGCGCTGGTCGCCAGCCCCGACATCACCTGCATGGTCGGTTTCTACTCCTACAACACGCCGCGCATCTATGAAGCGCTGCGCGACGCCGGCAAGCTCGGCTCGATCACCGTCGTCGGTTTCGATGACGATCCGATCACGCTGGGCGGCGTCAAGGAAGGCACGGTGGCGGCGACCGTCGTGCAGCAGCCCTTCGAATGGGCCTACCAGGGCATGAAGCTGATGGCCGCCTATCTCAAGGGCGACAAATCCGGCATTCCGGAAGGCGGCTTGATCATCGTCCCGACCAAGATCATCGGCAAGGACGATGTCGACGCCTATGCGGCCAATCTGAAGGCGATGTCCGGAAACTGAGGCCACGAGCGGTTACGCCGGCTCAAGGTTCGCCTTGGGCCGGCGATCGTGTTGACGGGCGGGCGAAGGCCCGTCAGTCTGCTGAAGGGGCCATTTTGGCCCAGCGGCTGCTGGCAAGCGCGATCAATTGTGGCTTGATGAACTATTCCGACACATCCATTGCAGCGACTACCCCGTTCCTCGGCCTCGAGAACGTGCGCAAGACCTATCCAGGCGTTGTCGCGCTGGACGGCTTTTCCATGGAGGTCAGGCCGGGTGAGGTCATCGGCCTGGTCGGCGAAAACGGCGCCGGCAAATCGACCTTGATGAAGATCCTCGGCGGCGTCACCCGGCCGGACAGCGGCACCATTACCGTCGACGGCGTCGCGCATGACGGGCTTAGCGTCGAAGGCAGCCTGGGGTCGGGCATCGCCTTCGTTCACCAGGAACTCAACCTGTTCGAAAACCTCGACGTCGCCGCCAACATCTTTTTCGGCCGCGAGCCATTGCGTGGCGGGCCGCTGCGGCTCGTCGACCGCGCCAGGCTGCGCGAGATGGTGGCGCCATTGTTGAAGCGCGTCGGCGCCAATTTCTCCGCCGATACGCCGGTCGCCGACCTGTCGCTGGCGCAGCAGCAGATGGTCGAGATTGCCAAGGCGCTGTCGATCAAGGCGCGGCTGGTCATCCTCGACGAGCCGACCTCAAGCCTGCCGATCGCCGAAACCGACAAGCTGCTCGACGTCATCAAGGCGCTGAAGGCCGACGGTATCAGCGTCATCTTCATCTCGCATCGGCTACACGAGGTCGAACGCGTCGCCGACCGCGTGGTGGTGTTGCGCGACGGCATGCTGGCCGGCACTTTGCCGAAGAGCGCCATCAACCACGACCAGATGGTCAAGCTGATGATCGGCCGCATGCTGAAGGAGCGCGAGAAAGCGTCCGAAGCGGCGCGGGCACCGGGCGCAACGACGCTATCGGCCAAAGCTGTACGCACCCCCGCCTACCCCGCCCGGCCGGTCGATCTCGATGTCAGGCGTGGCGAAATCCTCGGCCTTGCCGGCCTTGTCGGCTCCGGCCGGACCGAACTGGCGCGGGTGTTCTTCGGCATCGACAGCACGCTTGGCGGCGCGCTCGAACTCGATAGCAAGCCGCTTGTCCTGGGCTCGGCGGCCGATGCCGTCGCGCACGGCATTTTTCTCGTCCCGGAAGACCGCAAGCTGACCGGGATACTGCTCGATTTGTCGATCGCGCAAAACATTTCGCTGCCCAATCTGCCGGCCCATGCGAAGCGCCAGCTGGTGTCGGCAAAAGCGGAGACCGTCACAGCCGAGAAGCAGAAGAAGGATCTCGGCATCAAGGCGCCATCGGTGCAGACGCGCACCGGCACGCTGTCGGGCGGCAACCAGCAGAAGGTGGTGCTGGGCAAGTGGCTGGCGATGAACCCCAAGGTGATGATCCTCGACGAGCCGACGCGCGGCATCGACATCGGCGCCAAGGCCGAGATTTACGGGCTGATGCGCGCGCTGGCCGATGCCGGCGTCGCCGTGCTGATGATCTCCAGCGACATGGAAGAGGTGATCGGCGTGTCTGACCGCATCGCCGTCATGCATGAGGGCCAGATTTCCGGCATTCTCGACAAGGAACACTTCAGCCAGGAGAACGTGCTTCTGCTGGCTGTCGGCAAGAAGCCGAATTAGGCTTTGTTTTGCCGCGGGTCGCGCGGAACATTTTTGCAGAACCTGCTGAAGCGGGCATTGGGGAGAAGACGATGAGCAAGAAAGATCTCGGCCTGCTGATCCTGATCCTGGTGGTCGGGGCCGTGGTGGCGATCATCAATCCGCGCTTCCTGCTGCCGATCAATCTTGCCAATACGTCGAACCTGATCGGGCTGTTCGGCATCCTGTCGATCGGCCAGGCCTTCGTCATCATCACCGGCGGCATCGAATTGTCGGTCGGCTCGGTGGTTGCGCTGCTCGGTACGCTGTTCATCGACTTCATCGCCGTGCGCGGCCTGGGATGGCCGATCGCGCTGCCGCTGATCCTGGTGCTCGGCGGCATCATCGGGCTGGTGCATGGCTGGCTGATCACCCGGCTCAAATTGCAGCCCTTCGTGGTGACGCTCTGCGGCCTGCTGATCTATCGCGGCGTGGCGCGCTTCTACACCGCCGACGGCACGGCGGGCTTCGGCTTCGGGCAAAATTTCCCGGAGCTCGAATTCCTCACCGCCGGCCGGTCGTGGGGCGTGCCGAACAGCTTCATCGCGCTGATCGTCATCGCCATCGTCATGTGGGTAGTGCTGCACCGCTCGGTGTTCGGCCGCTATCTCTATGCCATCGGCAAGAACGAGGAAGCCGCGAAATATTCCGGGATCCGCACCGGCCGCGTCGTCATGGCCGCCTATGTCATCTGCGGCGTGCTGACGGCGCTGTCGGCGATCTATTTCGCCATGTACACGCGCTCGATCTCGCCGGCCAGCCACGGCCAGTTCTATGAACTCTACGCCATCGCGGCGGCGGTGCTCGGCGGCTTCTCGCTGCGCGGCGGCGAAGGCTCGCTGGTCGGCGTCATCCTCGGCACCGTGCTGCTGCAGGAGTTGCAGAACCTGGTCAATCTGCTCGGCATCCCGTCCTCGTTGAATTTTGCCGTGATGGGCGGGGTGATCCTCATCGGCGTGCTGGTCGACCAGCAATGGGGCGTGTTCCGGGCAAGACGGCTGATGCTCGACGCCAGCCGCAAGGGCGCCGTGGCGGCGGAGTAGCGCTAAATTACCCCCGACATGTCGGAGAACGCCATCGCCTTGCGCAGCACTTCGGCGAAGCGTTCGCCGGCGGCTTCGCGCGGGCCGCCATTGTCGATCGAGGTGACGCCGGGTCCGTGCAAAGCGACATTGCCGCTGCGGGCGAGGCGGGCGAGCACTTCGCCGCGCGATTCGCGGCCGCGCTGGGCGAGCCGTTCGGCGAGGATTTCCGGGGCAGCGGTGATCTCGACTACAGCCAGATTGGCATAGCGCTCACGCAGAACCGGGATGACCGCGCGCGACACATTGGCGACCGCGACGTGGCCGTTGGCAATCGACCAGTCGACATCGGCCGGGATGCCGTAGCGCAGACCGTGCGCCTCCCAGGAAATGGCGAAGGCGCCGTCGGCCTCGGCCTCGACAAAGGCAGCGTCGGCCAGCGTGTCGTGGTCCTCGCTTGCCGCGTCGCTCGGCCTGGTGATGACCCGGCGCACGAACTCCAGCCTCGTCTCATCGGCAAACAGCGCCTTGGCGTAGCCGATCACCGTATCCTTGCCGGCGCCGCTCGGGCCGACGACGGCGACAAAGACGCCGTTGCGGACCGGAAAGGCCTCGGCGGTGAGTTCGCGCTCGATCGACGCCGAGACCATCAGGCGACCCGGCGTCCCTGGCGCCAGACGGTGCGCACGACCGGCACATGGTCGTCGACGCGCACGCGCACCAGGTCGGCGCGGCGGCCCGGTTCGATGACGCCGCGATCGCTGAGTCCGATGGCCTCGGCCGGGTTCTTCGACACCATGGCGACCGCCTGCGGCAGGGAAATGCCTTCGACGACGTCGCCTAGAAAGAAGGCCGACTGGATCAGGCTGAAGGGAATGTAGTCGGACGACAAGATGTCGAGCAGTCCGTCGGCGGCCAGCGTGCGGGCCGAAACATTGCCGGAATGCGAGGCGCCGCGCATGACGTTGGGCGCGCCCATCAGCACTCCCAGTCCAGCCTCCTTTGAAGCCTTGGCCGCTTCCTGCGTGGTCGGGAATTCGGCAACGCGCACGCCTTGCTCAATCGCCTCGTCGACATGGCCTGATGTGGCGTCGTCATGGCTTGCCAGCACAATGCCGCGCTCGTTGCAGGCGGCCGATATCGCTACCCGGTTCGGTCCCGAATTCTTCGCCGATTCCGACATGCGCTTTTCGCAGAACAGCTTGAAGTCGCGATCGGTCAGCTTCAGCTTGCGCTGATAGTAATAGGCGTAGGTCTCGAGGTTGACGAACTGGCGCTGTCCCGGCGCATGGTCCATCAGCGACGCCAGTTTGACCCGCTCATCGCCGTCGAAATTGGCGAAGGCCTGCAGACAGTCCGGCGCCGACACCTCGCAGCGCAGATGCAGGAAGTGGTCGGCCCGCAGGCGATCCTGCGCCACGCTGTCCTCGATGGCATCGGCCAGCTTGCGGATGTCGTCGGAGGTGAGATCCGCGTCCTCGTCCATGCCGACGCGCAAGGCGTCGAGCACCGTGGTGATGCCGGCGGTGGCGACCTGTGCGTCATGGGCGAGCACGGCGGCGATCGGGTTCCAGCGCACTTTCGGCCGCGGCGCATAATGGCCTTCGAGATGATCGGTGTGCAGCTCGACCAGGCCGGGGATGATGTAGTCGCCGCCCATATCCTCGCCGGTCCGCCCGGTGCCTGCGTCGATGCCGGCGATAAAGCCGTCGCGCAGTACGAGCGAGCCCTCGACGATCTCGTCGGCAAGCACGATGCGGGCATTGGTCAAAACGGTCTCGGCGGTCATCTCAGGCAGTCCTTGGTTTTCAGGCGAAGTGGTCAGGCGGTTTTTCTCGCCGCGCGGTGGCCGAGCGCATGATGGGAGAGCACCATGAACGGGGCGCCCGGTTCGGTTTCGACAAACAGCGTTAGTGCATCCACCGTCACCGGCTGCTGCAGCACCTCTGCGAACAGGCTGTCGATTGCTGCGCGCAGACGTAGGCTTTCCTGTGGCCCGGCCCGGCCGGATAGCGTCATGTGGAAGCGGAACGTCTCGAAGACATAGGGGTAGCCCCACTGGCAGAGATTGCGGAACTCGGCCGGCTTCAGCGAATCCGGGCTGCGCCGTTCGATCTCGGCTTCGGTCAGCGGGGCGCGAAAGCGGTCGAAGCCAAGCACGACATCATCGGCGAAACGGTTAAGCGGCGGCAGCGGACCTTGCGGCACCAAAGCGAAGAAGCCGTCGATCTGGCTGACGATGAGGCGCGGGATGGTGACGGTCGGCGTCGCTTCGGCAAAGACGTCGAGGGCGGCACGCAGGGAGCTTTCCGTCTCGTTGGCCGCCAGCCGGAAGGGCGCCTTCAGCGTCGCGTGGAAACCGTAGCGGCGCGCCGATGCGGTGTGGAAGGCGACTTCCGCCGCCGACAGGTCGGCTACCGTCTCGACGGGCCTGGTAGCGGCGCCGAAGGGGTCACGTCCCAGCCAGTTGGCGGCGATCCGCGCCAGTGGCTCGTCCTGCCTTGGGGTGAAATAGATGGCGTAGCGCATCGAAAATCCTCGTTAAAGCGCGCCGCCTCTTGAGGGCTCGATGCGGCGCGCTTTAAGTCTATTTGCTTCGGCATGTCTTTATCCCAAAACCGCTGCGCACTTTTGGGCGACATGCACCGTCCCCGCTGCCATAGGTGATTTCCATGACGGATTGACGAAGCTTTGAAGGGTTTTCGATGGCAAATCGACCCCATCGGTCGTTAGCCGACGATTTTTCCGAACTGGCCAACAGCTTCCCCCTGAAAGACAGGGGTGGTCAGGCCTTCATCAGCCATTCGTGCTCGGCCGCGTTGTGGAATTTCCACGTCCGCTTCGGACCGGCCATGACGTTGAGATAATAGAGGTCGTAGCCGTGGCAGGCGGCGCAGGGGTGGTAGCCCTTGGGCACCAGCACGACATCGCCGTCCTCGATCGCCATCGCCTCGTCCAGTTCGCGGGCGCCCGACTTGTCGGCATCGGTATAGACGCGCTGGAAGGCAAAGCCCTGCGGCGGGTTGAGGCGGTGATAGTAGGTTTCCTCGAGATAGGATTCGGCAGGCAGATTGTCCTGGTCGTGCTTATGTGGCGGATAGCTCGATGTATGGCCGCCGGGCGTGATGACCTCGACCACAAGCAGGGAGTCGGCCGGCTTGCCCTCCGGCAATATGTTGGTGACGTAACGCGTGTTGGTGCCCTTGCCGCGCACTTCCTGGCCGAGATCGTCGGGCGCGATGACGCGAACCGGCAGGCCGCCGCCCAGGCCCGGCGCCGAGCAGACGGCGAGTTCGAGATCGGTGTCGGCGGTGACCGACCAGTCCGACCCCTGCGGGATATAGACCGACCATGGCTTGCCCTCGAAGGGCGACATGCGCTCGCCGAGTAGACCGAGATCCTGGCCGCCGGCTTTTGCCGTACCCTTGCCGGTGACGAACACCAGGCAGACTTCGCGATCGCCCGTCTTGCCGGAAGCGGTCTCGCCCGGCCGCAGCCGGTGCAAGTCGAAGCCGACATAGGTCCAGCCGGCGCTTTTGGGCGTGACATGGGCGACGCGGCCATGGCCCTTGTCGGCTTTGACGAGCAGTTTCGACATTTTTGTCTCCTATTTCTTTGGCATTGGCTGTGAGCGCCAAGAGTGCTGTTTGTGGGAAGCCGCAGACCCTAGAGATTGGCCGAAGCGCCCACCCCTTCGTCATCCTAGGGCGTAGCAGGAGCGAAGCTCCGTCGCGGAGATCCTAGGATCCATGCCGTTACCTCGGCCGAAGGGTGCAGCGGAGCGGAATTCTGCACGGTCACGCTACCTTCAAACTCACGGCATGGATCCTAGGGTCTGCGCTGCGTCGCTACGCTCCTCGCTCCGCCTTAGGATGACGAAGCTCAGGGCGTTCCGGCCAATCGCCGACGTATGCAATTCGCCAGGTCTCGAGTGTCCGATCCGCAAGCCCTTCCGAGCCGTGGGCCGCTTCATTCCTTCGGTTCGGCGTCGGCCTTCGCTTCGCCGGTCTTCGGTTGATCTGGCGCAGCCTTGCTCTCGTCTGCCGGCTTGTAGAGATAGAAAAACTGCCAGACGGCGTAGGCGGCGAAGCCGAGCGCGATGACGCCCCAGAACGGTGTGCCGGAGGCGAATTCGATGATCGCCCAGATCACGCAGACGGCGACGACGGCAACGCGCCGCCACAGCGGCCGGAAGAATGGGTGTTCGTAATCTTTCATCGGGCCAATCTACAGCAAGCTGGCTCGGCGGAAACCCGTCGCATCAGACATTGGGGAACCCTTGCGTCTCGACGGTGTAGCCGGCTGCCGTCATCACCCGCATCAGCTCCTTATGGCCCACCTGTGCCATCTTGAGCGGCGGGTTCTTCTTCGGGTCCTGCTCGG
Source organism: Mesorhizobium sp. CNPSo 4684 (assembly GCF_057784315.1). Classification (NCBI taxonomy): domain Bacteria; kingdom Pseudomonadati; phylum Pseudomonadota; class Alphaproteobacteria; order Hyphomicrobiales; family Phyllobacteriaceae; genus Mesorhizobium; species Mesorhizobium sp. CNPSo 4684. The sequence continues at coordinate 117,818 of NZ_JBWLUX010000017.1, forward strand.
CCTCGACCACGAACCAGCCTTCATAGCCATAGTCGGCGAAACGCTGCACGATGGCGCCGAAATCCAGCGAGCCATCGCCGGGCACAGTGAAGGCACCGAGCGCCACGGCATCGAGGAAGGACTGTTTCGTGCGGTCGAGCCCGTCGATCACGGCCATGCGCACATCCTTCACATGGACATGGCTGATGCGCTTGTGGTGGTTGTCGATGGCGCGCAGCACGTCGCCGCCGGCAAAGGCGAGATGGCCGGCATCGAGCAGCAGCGGAATGCCGTCGCCGGAATGGCGCATGAAGGCATCGAGTTCCGGCTCGGTCTCGACCACCGCCGCCATGTGGTGATGATAGGACAGTGGCATGCCCTGCTCGGCGCACCATTCGCCGAACTCGGTCAGCCGCCTTGCATAGGCCTTCATCTCGTCGCCCGACAATTTCGGCTTGGTGGCGAGCGGCTTGGAGCGATCGCCCTGGATCGAGCGGCCGACCTCGCCATAGACGATGCAAGGCGCGTTGACCGCCTTGAACAGGTCGATCATCGGCTGGATGCGATCCTTGTTCTTGCCCATGTCCTCGTCGACCAGCGTGCCAGAGAACCAGCCGCCGCACAGCGTGACATCGGCCTTTTTCAGGATCGGCAGCATGACAGCGGGATCGTTGGGAAAACGCCGGCCCATTTCCATGCCGGTAAAGCCGGCCGAGCGCGACTGGCGCAGACATTCTTCCAGCGAGACGTCGTCGCTGAGTTCGGCAAGATCGTCATTCCACCATGCAATGGGGGACATGCCCAGTTTGGCTTTCAAGTCGTCACTCCGGATTGAAACAGTTCATTCTTTTGCCGCCGGCGCTGCCCCTCATCCGCCTGCCGGCACCTTCTCCCCGTATAGTGACGGGGAGAAGGGGTCTAGCCGCGACCTCAGCGTCTTTCTTGCGACGACGGTGATTGGCGAAACCGGTGATGACAGCGTCCCTCTCCCCGTCCCTATACGGGGAGAGGATGCCGGCAGGCAGGTGAGGGGCCGCGCCCACTTCAGTCACCCACGCTCTGCATCTGCCGCTTTTCGTCATAGGCCTTGCGTGCCGCGTTGACCTGGCTGCGCGCGGAGACTTCCGGCACCGCCACATCCCACCAATGGCCGCCGGCATCGGTGGAAACAAGCGGATCGGTGTCGATGACCAGAACGGTGGTGCGGTCGTTCTTTTTCGACTGCTGCAGCGCGTTTTCCAGGCCGGCGATTGATGGCACTTTTTCGGCGATTGCGCCCATGCTGGCGGCATGTGCGGCGAAGTCGATGTCGGGCAGGATTTCGTGGCGCGAGTCCTTCAGCAGATTGTTGAAGTTGGCGCCGCCTGTGGCCATCTGCAGCCGGTTGATGCAGCCATAGCCGCGGTTGTCGAGCAGCACGATGGTGAGCTTGAGGCCGAGCATCACTGAGGTGGCGATCTCGGAATTCAGCATCAGGTAGGAGCCGTCGCCGATCATGACGACGACCTCTTCATCGGTCTTGGCCATCTTCGCCCCGAGGCCGCCGGCAATCTCATAGCCCATGGTCGAGAAGCCGTATTCGGCGTGGTAGGAGCCGGGCGCGCCGGCCTGCCAGAGCTTGTGCAACTCGCCGGGCAGACCGCCGGCGGCATGCAGCAAAGTCACGCCGGAGCCCAGGGCGCGCTGCACGGCGCCGATCACCTGAGCATCCGAGGGATAGGCGGCGTTGGTCGAGGCCGTTACCTTGCCGGCATCGGCCTGCCAGGCTTTCTTGCCGGTGGCCGAATTGTCGGTCCAGGCGGAAGGCGCCTTCCAGCCCTTGAGCCCAGCACCGAGTTCGGCGAGCCCTTCGGCCGCATCGGCGACCAGCGGCAAAGCCCGGTGCTTGCCGGCATCGAAAGGCTGCACATTCAGCCCGATGATGGTCTTGCCGGCATTCTTGAACAGCGCCCACGAGCCGGTGGTGAAATCCTGCAGGCGCGTACCGATGGCCAGCACGACATCGGCCTCTTCCGCCAGCCGGTTGGCGGCTGACGTGCCGGTGACGCCGACTGCCGCCATGTTGAGCCGATGATTGTCGGGCAGCGAGGATTTGCCGCCTTGCGTCTCGCAGACCGGAATGCCTGCGGTTTCGGCGAATTTTGCCAGTTCATCCGATGCCTGCGAATATAAGACGCCGCCCCCCGCGATGATCAGCGGCTTCTTGGCGCCCTTGAGCGCGGCCACAGCCGCTGCCAGTTCGCCACGGTCCGGACGCGGCCGGCGCTGGTGCCAGACCCGCTCGGCGAAAAAGCTCTCGGGATAGTCATAGGCTTCGGCCTGTACGTCCTGGCAGAGCGACAGCGTCACCGGGCCGCACTCGGCCGGATCGGTCAGCACTTGCATGGCCCGGCTCAGCGCCGGAATGATCTGCTCCGGCCGGGTGATGCGGTCGAAATAGCGCGACACTGGACGGAAGCAGTCATTGACCGTCGCCGTGCCGTCGGAAAAATCTTCGGCCTGCTGCAGCACCGGATCGGGGATGCGGTTGGCGAAGACATCGCCCGGCAAAAACAGGACGGGCAGCCGGTTTACGTGCGCAAGGGCCGCCGCCGTCACCATGTTGAGCGCGCCAGGGCCGATCGACGAGGTCGCAGCCATGAAGCGGCGGCGGAAATTAGCCTTGCCATAGGCGATCGCCGCATGCGCCATCGCCTGTTCATTGTGGGCGCGGAAGGTCGGCAGTTCATCGCGCACCTGATAGAGCGCCTCGCCGATGCCTGCGACATTGCCGTGGCCGAAAATCGCCCAGACGCCGCCGAAGATCGGCACTTTTTTGCCGTCGATCTCGGTCATCTGCTTGCTGAGAAAGCGGGTCAGCGCCTGCGCCATCGTCAGGCGGATTGTCTTCGTCATAGTGTTTCCTCCGCAGTCCTGTGCCGCGCCTTTATGCTGCTTTACGGCCACGCGCGGCAAGCCACGCTTCGGTCAACTGTTCGAAGCGCGCGGCCATGTCGGCGATCGCTTCGTCATCCGACATCTTGCCGGCCAACCACTGTTCGGCGGCGTGGACGAAGATGGTGCGGCCGACGGCGAAACCTTTGACGATCGGCGCCTTGGCGGTCGCGGCGAAGGCAGCTTCCAGCTCGTCCTGCGGCGCTTCCAGCCCAAGCAGCACGACGCCACGGCACCACGGATCGTGCTTAAGGATGACGGCCTCGATCTTGGCCCATGCGCCGGCCGAGGCCTGCGGCTCGAGCTTCCACCAGTCCGGCTTGATGCCCAGCGCATAGAGTTCTTCCAGCGCGCGCGGGATCGTGGTGTCGTCGAGCTTGCCGTGCTTGCCGGCGATGATCTCGACCAGCAATTCGCGGCCGACCTTCCGCGCCGCCTCGAACAGGGCGCGCAACTTCTGCTGCTGCTCTTCCTTGAGTTCTGCCGGATCATCGGGGTGATAGAAGCACAAGCATTTGATGCAGTGGTCGACCGGCCATTCCACCAGTTGCGAGCCGATGTCCTGCGAGAATTCGAAGCGGAGCGGCCGCGATCCCGGCAGTTCGACGGGACGGCCGAGCCAGGCAAAGGGATGCCTGGCGAATTCAAACATCGCCTCGCGGCCATGCTTCTCGTCGATCAGCATGCCATAGCCGTCACGGCCGGCGGCGACTTTCGCCGCAGCCTTGACCGCCAGCACCTTGAAGTCGCGGATGCGGGCCGGGTCGGCGCCGGTCTTGGCCGCCACATCCTCGAGCTGGACGCGGTGGTCGCAGGCAAGCGCCATCATCGAGGGGATGTCGCGCCGACGCGTCGTCGCCCAATGGATATGGTTGATCGCCTCGTCCTTGCGCAAAGCGAGATGCTTGCTGCCGTTCTTGAGGAAGAACTGCAGCTCCTCGAAGGTCGGATATTCCGGCGCGCAGAGCAGCCGCGACACGGCAAAGGCGCCGCAGGCATTGGCCCAGGTCGCCGACGTCGCATGGTCTTCACCACCCAGCCAGCCGCGCAGGAAGCCGGACATGAAGGCATCGCCGGCGCCGAGCACATTGTAGATCTCAATCGGAAAGCCCTTGCCGACGACGCCGTCTTCCAGATCGTCGCTGATCGGCCCGTCATAGACGATGCAGCCCATGGCGCCGCGCTTCAAAACGATGGTGGCCGAGGACAGCGCGCGGATGGTCTTCAGCGCGCTCAGGCAATCATCGGCGCCGGAAGCGATCATGATCTCTTCCTCGGTGCCGACGATGAGATCGCAATCAGGCAATACCGTCTTCAGCTGCGCCGAGACACGGTCGGATTTCACATAGCGTTCAAAGCCTTCGGCATGGCCGGCAAGGCCCCAGAGATTGGGGCGGTAGTCGATGTCGAACACCACCTTGCCGCCCTTGGCCTTGATGATGCGGATCGCCTTGCGCTGGGCGGCGTCGCTGTTGGGCCGGGAAAAATGTGTGCCGGTGACGACGATGGAACGGGCCGAGGCGATGAAGGCCTCATCGATATCCTCTTCGGCGAGCGCCATGTCGGCGCAGTCGCTGCGATAGAAGATCATCGGCGAGACGCCTTCGCTCTCGACCGAAAGCAGCACCAGCGCCGTCAGCCGCTCCTTGTCGGTCTTGAGACCGTCGACATTGACGCCTTCGCGCCGCAGCTGTTCGCGGATGAAGCGGCCCATCTGCTCGTCGCCGACGCGGGTTAGCAGCGCCGAGCGCAGGCCGAGCCTGGCCGTGCCGACCGAGATGTTGGCCGGACAGCCGCCGACCGACTTGGCGAAGGAGCCGATATCCTCCAGCCGCGAGCCGATCTGCTGGCCGTAAAGGTCGACGGAAGCGCGACCGATGGTGATGACATCGAGCGGAGCGTATTTCGCGTCCACGGCTTCGCTCATTGGAACCTCCCGTCAGTCTTGTTGTCTTGGGCAACCTAGTTGGGGGACACGCGCGAGCGGCAGCGTGACGCCGGGAATATGAAATAATAATTCCAATCCATAGTCAATATGGAATGAGCGTTCCTTCTCTTAAAAGTGGCACAAAGGGGTGGGGACTTCGGGGCCGGCTCCTTCACCAGGGGAGCGGGCCATCGTCGTTGAAATAGCCGGCGTTCGGACCATCCCCATCCAGGGTCGCCAAGTGTATGACGATCTCCGCCGCCTGCTGCACGGTGCGGTGGCCTTTGAAGCCATTCAGGTCGGTGGCGGTATAGCCGGGCGCGGCGGCATTGACCTTGATGCCGCGCGGGGCGAGCTCGCGGGCGAAGGCCACGGTGATGGCGTTCAGCGCCGTCTTGGAGCTGCCATAGCCCAGCAGGTTGACCGCCTGGTTCGGCGTGCCCGAATCGAGCGCGCGACCGATGGATCCAGTCGAGCTGCTGACCATGACGATGCGCGCGGCCGGCGCTGCAAGCAGTAGCGGCAGGAAGGCCTGGGTGACGCGGATCGGCCCGAACACATTGACCTCATAGGTAGCCTGGATGTCGGCAACACGCTGCTCGCTCGGCGGCAGTTCATAATTGATGGCGATGCCGGCATTGTTCACCAACACGTCGAGACCGGGGCTTTCGGCGCCAACGGTTTTGGCGGCAGCCGCCACGCTGTCGTCCTGCGTGACGTCAAGCGCAAGCCATTGAACGTCCAGGCCTTCGGCGCGTAATTCCTGCGCTGCCGCCATGCCGCGCCCGGCATCCCTGGCGCCGAGCCACACCTTGAAGCCCATCGTCGCCAGCCGTCGGGTGACTTCACGGCCGATGCCCTTGTTGGCGCCGGTCACCACAGCGGTTTTCGTCGTCGTCATTTTGATATCTCCATCTGTCCATATCGGAGACACAGAGATGGCGCGGCGCTGGCAATGCCGCGCGCCGGAACCTCTCTTCCTCTTGCCTAATCCTCTCATCTGGCTTGCACGGTCCCCCTGGATGCGCAATGCTGACGCCATGAGCGAGGCACTGCGGGAACTGATCGAAATCGCCGGCCGCCATGCGCAGGGACGACGGACGAGAACGGCTATCCCGCATGTTTCGATCGGCCGCAGCGAGACCACCACGGCGCCCGTGGCGGGCGTGTGGGGTTCCGGGATCCTGTTCGTGCTGCAGGGCGCCAAGACGGTTCTGATCGGCGACCGGGCGCTGCGTTACAATCCAGCCAGCTATTTCATCTACACTGTCGAGACGCCGACCATCAGCCAGTTGGTCGAAGCGAGCGTCGCGCGTCCCTACCTCGCCATCGGCTTCACCCTTGACCTGCAGGCTGTTGCGGCGCTTCTCGTCGAGCATGAGCCGGCGCTTGGCGGCGACGGTTTCTCCACCTCGCCCGTCAATGACGATTTGCTCGATGCATTGCGTCGCATCATGCGGCTGCTCGACCGGCCGGCGGAGATTCCCGTGCTTGCGGCAGCGCTTGAACGCGAGTTGCTGTTTCGGCTGCTGCAAGGACCGCAGGGCGGGAAGCTTCGCCAGCTTGCGCGCGCCGATGGCCATCTGTCCCGCATCGGCCAGGCGATCGCCTGGATCCGGACGCATTGCCATCAGCCGATCCGGGTCAGTAACCTCGCCCAGATCGCCCATATGAGCGAGGCTGCCTTTTACCGTCACTTCAAGGCGGCGACCGCGATGAGTCCGATCCAGTATCAAAAACAGATAAGGCTGCTGGAGGCCCGCCATCTGCTGCTCGCCCAGCCAGGCAATGTGGCCAGCGTCGCCTTTTCCGTCGGCTATGAGAGCGCTTCCCAGTTCAGCCGCGAATATGCTCGCCAGTTCGGAGCGCCGCCGGGGCGTGACGCCGCGCGGCTTTCGGCGGCAGGCGAGGCGGCCGTGGAGGTGATCTAACCTTTACCCTTGCGGCCGGTGCTGCGCCGTTTCTCGCCGACGCCGACGGTCAGCGCCATGGCCAGCGCCATGGTGGCCGACAGCGAGCGGAAGCCGGCGAAATCGGCCTCGGCAACCTCGAACCACACCCTGGCGAACTGCGCCAGCGGCGAAAACGAGCTGTCGGTGATGGCGACGATCGGCACGCCCTGTTCGGAAATGGTGCGGGCTTCCTCGATGGTTGCCGGCGCATAGGGCGAGAAGCTGATGGCGATGACGGCATCGGCCGGCGTGGCAAAGGCGACCATCTCGGCATTCAGCCCGGCGGCCGATTCGATCAGCTGGTTGCGGATCTTCAATTTGCCCAAAGCATAGGCGATGTAGCTTGCCACCGGATAGGATCGGCGCTTGGCGAGCACGTAGATGGTCTCGGCCTTGGCCAGCAGCGAGATCGCGTCTTCGAGATGCGCCTCGTCCAGCGTGCGCGAAATGTCGTTGAGCGAGGTGCTGGCGGCGGCGACGAAGCCGTCGAAGATGGCGCGGTGTCCCGCACCCGCATCGGCCTTGGCGCGCAGCGCCTGCAAGCGCTCATCATAGGAGGAGTTGCGTTCGCGCAGCCGCTCGCGAAACACCTGCTGCAGGCTGGTGAAGCCGTCGAAGCCAAGCTGCTGGGCAAAGCGGATCAGGGTCGAGGGTTGCACACCGGCCGAAGCGGCGATGCTGGCGGCGGTGCCGAAGGCGATGTCATCAGGATTGTCGAGCGCGTAGGCGGCGATCTGGGCGATGCGTTTGGGCAAGGTTTCACGCCGATCGAGGATCGTGGCGCGCAGCGTCTCGAAATCGCGAGGTACCCGTTCGTCCATCGTCGGCCCGTCCAAGCTCATCTAGAGCATGATGCCGAAAAGTGTGAAGCGGTTTTCGGACAACATCATGCTCCCTCTTTGAGAACGTCCTCTGTGCCCCATCATAGCGAGCCTGCGCAAGAACGCCATAAAAAATGAGGCAGACATTCCATTTCAGAACAAAATGGACTAATTCATCCACCGAGGATCTTATCCAGTGGAGAAGAAGATGGTCGGCGTCGGTCTTATCGGCACGGGTTTCATGGGCAAGTGCCACGCCATAGCGTGGAGTGCCGTCGGTGCCGTCTTTCCGGATGTCGCCAAGCCAAAACTGGTTCATCTCGGCGAGGTCAATGAGGAACTGGCGAAACGCAAGGCGGGCGAGTTCGGCTTTGCCAAGGCCTCCGGCGACTGGCGCGCGGTGGTCAACGATCCCGAGGTTGATATCGTCTCCTTGACCACACCCAACCAGTTCCATCCGGAAATGGCCATCGCCATCCTCGAAGCCGGCAAGCATTTGTGGTGCGAAAAGCCGATGGCGCCGAGCTTTGCCGAAGCCGAGGCGATGGCGGCCGCGGCGAAGAAGTCCGGCAAGGTGGCGGCGCTGGGCTACAACTACATACAGAGTCCGGCGATCCGCCACATCGGCGCGCTGCTCGATGAGAAGATCATCGGCGAGGTCAACCATCTGCGCATCGAGATGGATGAGGATTTCATGGCCGATCCCGAAGCGCTGTTCTTCTGGAAGCACGAGGCGGCATCCGGCTATGGCGCGCTCGACGATTTCGCCGTGCATCCGCTGTCGCTGGTCTCGGCGCTGTTCGGCCGCGTCGCAAAAGTCATCTGCGACATGGCCAAGCCCTATGCCGACCGCAAGCTGGCCAGCGGCGGCCGCCGCGCGGTCGAGACCTACGACATTGCCAGCGTGCTGATGCATCTCGAGAACGGCATTGCCGGCACGCTGCTGGTCAACCGCTCGGCCTGGGGCCGCAAGGGCCGCATCGCCATCCAGATTTTCGGTTCCAAGGGATCAATCCTGTTCGACCAGGAGCGGATGAACGAAATCCAGCTTTACGTCACCGCCGACCGCCCGACCGAGCAAGGCTATCGCACCATATTGGTGGCGCCGCACCATAAACCCTACGACGCCTTCCTGCCGGCGCCGGGCCACGGCCTCGGCTTCAACGACCTCAAGATCATCGAATGCCATGAATTGCTGACCCGGCTTGCCGGCACGCCTGCGCGGGTGATCGAATTTGCGGAAGGGCTGGAGATCGAACGCACCGTGCACGCAATGGCAAGGTCGTTCGAGGAGAAGCGCTGGGTGGACGTGCGGTAATACCCTCAGCCGGCCGCGGCCACAGCGTCCGTCTCCCAACCGTCGACCCAGACCTGCCGCAAGCGATCGCCTTCGCCCTTGAAGCGCAGGCCGGTCGGCTGGCAAGCCTCGATGCGGTCGCTGCGGAAATTGCGGATCGCCTGGCGCAGTTCGCACCAGGCGACGATGTTGGCGGTCTCGGCATAGTAGATCAGTGCGATCGGGCGGATCAGCCGCTCGGAAGCGCGGCCCATTTCGTCCCGATAGGAGAGGTCGAGCTTCTCCTCATCGCGGATGGCGCGCCGCACCAGCGCCAGATCGATCGTGCCGATTGCGGGCGCGGCGAAACCCCAGACATGCAACGCATTGGCGTCGAACGCCTGACGCAAGGGCGGTGGCACTGCGCCGGCGATCTTGGCGCTGACGCGCTTGGCCGCCTGCTTGAGTTCGCTGTCGCCCGTGCGCTCCAGCAGCGCCAGCGACAGCACGATCGCCTCCATTTCCTCAATCGAAAACATCAGCGGCGGCAGATCGAAGCCGGGGCGCAGTATGTAACCGATGCCGCGCCCACCCTCGATCGGCACGCGCATCGCCTGCAGTGCGGCGATGTCGCGATAGATCGAGCGGACCGTCACTTCCAGCTGCTCGGCGATCATTGCCGCCGTCACCGGCTGCCTTGCCAGCCGCAGGATCTGGATGATCTCGAACAGGCGCGACGCCTTGCGCATTTTCCTCTCCCGATCAAACGCTACTGACACATCCCCGTCAGTTGGGATGATCTATTGGACTGCCTATCGGGTTGAAAATCAACAAACTCCCCAACGGCACACTGGCAGGAAGCGACAGGCAACTGACATGAGTTATGCAGAGAATCTCTGGCTTTTCTTTATCCTGCTGTTCGGCATCATCATCGTGCCCGGCATGGATATGCTGTTCGTGCTTGCCAATGCACTGACCGGCGGCGGCAACAGAGGGCTTGCCGCGACCGGCGGCATCATGACGGGCGGCATGGTGCATACGCTGAACGGCGCGGTCGGCGTCGGCCTGCTGATGCATTTCGTGCCGATCCTCTACAACCCGCTGCTGATCGCCGGCGCCGCCTACATGGCCTATATCGGCCTGACGCTGATACGCAGCTCGATCAAGGTCGGCCAAGACGGGCCGGCCGGCAGCCGCTCCGCATGGAAGGCGTTTCGCCAGGGGCTGGTGATCTGCCTGATCAATCCCAAAGCCTATCTCTTCGTCTTTGCGGTCTATCCGCAGTTCCTGAAGCCGGCCTATGGCCCGATCTGGATGCAGGCGGCCATCATGGGATTGATGACGGTCGCCACGCAGTTTGCCGTCTATGGCGGGCTCGCAGTGTCAGCCGGGCGCAGCCGCAATCTGCTGGTCGCCAATCCGCGGGCGACCATATTTGCCGGCCGGGCGGCCGGACTGCTTCTGGTTGTGGTTTCGGTGCTGACCGCCTGGCACGGTTTGAAGGCGGCTTGATTGCTGCTACCCGCCGCAGTGCAATCGCCGCCTATGGCCTGGGCCCTTGCGCTTGACGAATACCCCCACCCTTAATCTTGCCGGGGCGAGCCACGGCAGGGTTAGGTGGGGGTGCGTGCCGAGCAAACGCCGGCAAGCGTCAAGCCGCGCCCTGCCGGCTCTCCAGCATGGCGCGGCGGGTTGAGCGGCGCCATTCGACGGCACCGGCGAGGCCGTGCAGCACCGTCTCGGTGGTCGCCCAGTCGATGCAGCCATCTGTGATGCTCTGGCCGTAGACGAGCGGCTTGCCGGGCACCACGTCCTGCCGGCCGGCGACGAGATTGCTCTCGATCATGACGCCGATGATGCGCTCGTCGCCCGCCGCGACTTGGCCGGCGACGTCGGCCGCCACCTTGGGCTGGTTCTCGGGCTTCTTGGCCGAGTTGGCATGGCTGACATCGATCATCAGACGAGGGGTGACGCCGATGCGGGCGAGTTCGGCCGAGGCCGCCTCGACGCTTGCCGCGTCATAGTTGGGCTGAACGCCGCCGCGCAGGATGACATGGCAGTCCTCATTGCCAGTCGTTGCAGCAATGGCGCTGCGCCCGCCCTTGGTCACCGCCATGAAATGATGCGGCTGGGCAGCCGATTTCACCGCCTCGGCCGCGATCCTGAGATTGCCGTCGGTGCCGTTCTTGAAGCCGACGGGACAGGACAGGCCCGATGCCAGCTCGCGGTGGATCTGGCTTTCGGTGGTGCGCGCGCCGATGGCGCCCCAGGCGACGAGGTCGGCAATGTATTGCGGGATGGTCATATCGAGGAACTCGGTCGCTGCCGGCAGGCCGAGATTGTTGACGGCCGACAAGACGTTGCGCGCCATGCGTAACCCTTTCTCGATGTTGAAACTGCCGTCCAGGTCGGGATCGTTGATCAGGCCCTTCCAGCCGACCGTGGTGCGCGGCTTCTCGAAATAGACGCGCATGACGATCTCGAGCCGGTCGGACAGGGTCTCGCGCAGCGCCGCCAGACGGCTGGCATAGTCAACGGCCGCGACCGGATCGTGGATGGAACAAGGGCCGACGATGACAAGCAGTCGATCGTCGGCCCCCGTAAGGATGGAATGGATGGCGTTGCGCGACGTGGCGACGGCGCGCGTCGCCGTCAGCGTGCGCGGTATCTCGCGCATCACGTCTTCCGGTGTGCTCAATGCCCTGATTTCGGTGACCCGAAGGTCGTCTGTGGTGGTCAACACGGCTTTCTGCTCCTGTTTTTTAGGAGACCTGCCGGCTGAAACAAAAAAGCCGCCAGGTCTGGCGGCTGTTCGGACTTGTTGCTGCAATCTTCAGATCGAGCGCAATCCTCCCGCCGCCAGCGAGCTGCTAAAGTACCAATACGTGGCGGACAGGTTGATCATGAGGCTCATATAATCGATGCCGGGGTGTTTGTCACGTCTCTGATGCGGCTACGCATTGTCCCAGTCTGGGATGTGCTCCTGGCCCTGCGGAAACCAGATGCCGCGCCGGAACCAGTTGGCTCCGCCAAGATTGGGAACAACATGATTCTGGTCGAGGTCGTTCACGTCCTTGATGTTCTCAATGCTGACGACTTTCTCGGTGGACCCGAAGGCAAGTTCGAAGAGCTGCAAGGCGTCGACTTCCGACCGCGCGGTGATGCCGACGCCTATATGACCGTTCATCGTGATCCAATATGGGTGCATCGTGATGTTCTCTTGTGGCGAGGGCACATCGGCTGCTTTCAAGCTCATGCAGCCGACCGCTCATGCGGTCCAGGGATCGAAGAGTTCAAGCCCAAAGCCTTCAAAATCCTTGGTGTTGCGCGTTGCCAGGGTGAGTTCCTGCGCAATCGCCGTGGCTGCGATCAGGCCATCCATCGATGACAGACCGCGACCATGGCGCTTTGCAACGCCCATCAGGTCGCCCCAGGCCAAGGCCACCGGTTCGTCCACCGGCAAAACCCTCTGCTCGAAGCGCTGCGGCAGGTCCCGGGCGAGCCATTCGGCCAGCGCCTCGCGTTTGCGGCCCTCATCCATGAGGGCTACGCCGCGCCGGATCTCGGCGATGGACACGACACTGATGAAGGAGCGGTCCTCATCAAGCCCGTCCAGCCATTCCACAACGCGTGCATCCGGCGCCGGCCTTGTCACCTCGGACAGGACATTCGTATCAAGCAGCAGTCTCACAGCGGCAGATCGCGCGGTTCGTCGCGCTGGCGTTCAAGGTCGAGATCGGCGCCCCGCAGCGGCGAGTCCAGCAGGAACTCGGCGAGCGTCCCTTTGCGCGCGGTCTTGCGCTGCCATTCCTCGGCCGAGACGACAACCACGCTTGGTTTGCCGTTCTTGGTGATCGTCTGCGGCGAGGATTGCGCGCGCTCGATAACCTCGGAGAGCCGGGCTTTTGCCCCGGCGACCGTCCAGTTCGTGTCTTTGGGCGACGTTAGCATCGCATCCCTCGTGACCAGTCTGACTATCATGACTATATAGGGATGGCGATGCTGTCGCAACAGGGGTTGAAACTACTCCGGTGATGTCCCCGCAACATTCTGGTCGTAGTCGACCAATGACCCGGTCATGACGCCGGATTGCGGGCTCACCATGTAGCTGATCAGCCGTGCCAATTGATCCGGCTTCACCAGCTGGCCCATCGGCTGGCCGGCCTCGGCCTTGGCCAGCCAGTCGTCGGAGGCGCCGTGCCATTTCTTCTGCACGATGTCCTCACCCTCGGTGTCCATCCAGCCGGGAAGCACGGCGTTGCAGCGGATGCGGTTGAAGCGATAGGCGTTGGCGACATTCTTGGTCAGCGTCGCCAGCGCGCCCTTGCTCGAGGAATAGGGCGCCAGGAAGGATTGGCCGCAATGCGCCGACATTGACAGCACATTGACGATCGAGCCAGGCGCTTTCTTGTCCAGCAGATGCGCAACCACGCCCTGCATCAGGAAGAACGGGCCACGCACATTGGTCTGGAAAATCTGGTCGAAGACCTCTTCGGAGGTCTCGACCAATGAACCGCGTGCGGAGGTGGCGGCGGCGTTGACCAGCGCGTTGATGGTGCCGAAATGCGAGATCGCGGTTGCGACAGCGCGCTTGCAGTCGGCCACTTTCGAAACGTCGGCGCTGATGAAGATGGCGTCGACACCGGCTTTCTTGAAGTGGGCGACCGCCTTGTCGCCCTTCTCCTGCGAACGGCCGATGAGCGCCAGCGCCCGGCAGCCCTCATCGGCCAGTGCTGTGGCGACGGCAAAGCCGATGCCTTGCGCGCCCCCGGTGACGATGGTGCGCGTGTTCGAATTGCGATCGGCTGATGTGCTCATCGCTCTGCTCCTGTGAGTTCTTACTTGTCGAGACGGACGGTCTTGCCTGACGTCGCCGACTTCAGCGCCGCATCGGCCAGCTTCAGTGCCACGAGGCCGTCGGCGCCGCTCGGCGATGCCTTCTTGCCCGAGGTTGCGGCGGCGATGAAGGCGGCGATCTCGATGGCGTAGGCGTCGAGATAGCGGGTCATGAAGAAATCGTGCAGCGGCGGGCGGGTATAGCCCTTCTCGTTGGCCAGTTCGATCGACACCGGCCGCTGGTTTTCGGCGGCGACCATGCCCTTGGAGCCATGCACCTCGATGCGCTGGTCGTAGCCATAGGTGGCGCGGCGCGAGTTGGAGATGACGGCCTGTTTGCCCGACGCGGTCTCGAGGATGACGCTGACGCTATCGAAATCGCCGGCTTCGCCGATCTTCTTGTCCACCAGCACCGAGGCATGGGCGCTGACCGCTACCACTTCCTCGCCGAGGAGGAAGCGCGCCATGTCGAAATCGTGGATGGTCATGTCGCGAAAAATGCCGCCCGAGCGCTTGATGTAGTCGACCGGCGGCGCGCCCGGATCGCGCGAGGTGATGGTGACCATTTCGACAGTGCCGATGGCGCCGTCGTCGATCGCCTTGCGCACGGCGGCGAAATGCGGATCGAAACGCCTGTTGAAGCCGACCATCAGCGTCGCCTTGGCCTTGTCGACCACGGCCAGGCATTTTTCCACGCGCTTGACGTTGAGGTCGATCGGCTTCTCGCAGAAGATCGCCTTGCCGGCCTTGGCGAAGCGCTCGATCAGATCGGCATGGGTGTCGGTCGGCGTGCAGATGACGACGGCGTCGATATCTTTTGATTTTTCAATCGCGTCGATGGTGCGCACCTCGGCGCCATAGGCAGTCGCCAGCTCGGTCGCCGCCTTCTCGAAGGCATCGGCGACGGCCACCAGTCTGGCCTGCGGGTTGGAGCCGACGGCGCGGGCGTGGACCTTGCCGATGCGGCCGGCACCGAGGAGGGCGAAACGAACAGTCATGGAGTATTTCCTCTAGGGGGATGGGTTCGAGAGAGTTGTGTCTCCACCTTCCCCTGAGGGAAGGTGGCAAGGGTACTTCTTGTTTTGGCGCAATTCCGGACGGAAAACCGTTTCACACTTTCCCGGAATTGCTCAGCGCGTCAGATCGTCCCGGAAACCGGATGATCATCCTGTTTAGGCCGCGAGTTCCGCCTCCCCGGTCTTGGCGCCGGTGATGTAGGAGACGATGTCGTTGCCGTCGGTGTTTTCCTTGCGCAGATTGGCGACGATGCGGCCGCGCCGGAACACGACGATGCGGTCGCACAGGTCGAACACCTGGCGCATATTGTGGCTGATCAGGATCAGCGGCTCGCCATTGTCCTTCAGCGTGCGGATGATGTTTTCGACCTGCGCCGTCTCCTGCACGCCGAGCGCCGCCGTCGGCTCGTCCATGATGATCAGCTTGGAGGCGAAGGTTGCGGTCCGGGCGATCGCCACGCATTGCCGCTGGCCGCCCGACATGTGGCGGATGGTGTTGGACAGATTGGGGATTTTCACCGCGGTGCGGATCAGCGCCGCCTCGGTCGCCTTGCGCATGTATTTGCGGTCGAGGATCGAGAACGGGCCGAGATTGAACAGCACCTTTTCGCGGCCGAGGAACAGGTTCGACGGTACGTCGAGATCGTCGGCGAGCGCCAGGTTCTGGAAGACCGTCTCGATGCCCGCGGTGCGGGCCTCGATCGGGCCGGCAAAATTCACTTCCTTGCCGTCGAACCAGATTTGGCCGCTGGTGCGTTGCTCGACGGCGGTGATCTGGCGCACGAAGGTCGATTTGCCGGCGCCATTGTCGCCCATGATGGCGACATGTTCGCCCTTGCGCAGCTCGAAATTGGCGCCTTCCAGCGCATGCACGCCGCCATAGCGCTTGGTGAGGTTTTCGGTCTTCAGGACGATGTCTGACATGGTCAAGCCCTCAATGCCCGCATGCGTTGACGCCACTGGTCGAGCACGACCGCGCCGACGATGATCACGCCCTTGACCATCTCCTGATAGTAGGCGTCGAGGCGCAGGAAGGTGAAGCCGGAAATGATGACGCCGAAGATCAGTGCGCCGATCACCGTGCCGATGATCGAACCGCGACCGCCCGACAGCGAGACGCCGCCGATGACCGCCATGGCGATGGCGTCGAGCTCATACATCACACCCATGCCGGACTGTGCCGTCAGGTTCTTGGAGCACAACACGACCGCGGCGAGCGAGGCAAGAATGCCGGCAATCGTGTAAACGAGGATCTTGTGATTGGGGATCTTGATGCCGGACATGCGCGCGGCATCCTCGTTGGATCCGATGGCATAACAATGCTTGCCGTAGCGCGTATAGGTCAGGATCAGCTGGAACAGCACCGCCAGCGCCAGGAAGATGATGACCGGCCTCGAGCCGGTGCTGATGGCGGCAAAACTGTCGGTGGGAAACGAGATCGGCTGGCCTTTGGACCACCATTTGGCGATGCCGCGCGCGGTGATCATCATGCCGAGGGTGGCGATGAATGGCGGGATGCGCGTGTAGGCGATCAACGAGCCGTTGATCAGGCCGGCGAGCATGCCGCAGCCGATCGCAACCAGCACCGGCACGATGACCGGCAGGTCGGTCCAGCCTTGCGCCAGGAACATCGCCTTGGGGTTGGGGTTGCCGTTGACCGTCGCCACCTGGGCGAAGCTCATGGCGATCATGGCGGTGGCGCCGACAATCGAACCCGAGGACAGGTCGATGCCGCCGCAGATGATCACTTGCGTGACGCCGATGGCGATGATGCCGACGATCGACACTTGCAGGATGATGATCTGCAGGCGGGCCTCGTTGAAGATGCCGGCGACGTTGTCGCGGGTGTTGAACAGGAAGGAGTCGCCGAGAAAGATGCGGCCAATCAGTTCGAAGACGATGACGAGGATGACGAGCGCCAGGAAGACGTTGAATTCGGCCGGCCATGTGCGCTTCTTCGCGTCATAGCTGACCCCGCCGACGCCATGCGATGTCTGTGACATGTCTTGTCCTCCGTGAGGCCGCACCTGCCCTCCCGCCCGTCAGGGCGGTGAGGGAGACAAGAGCGGCGCGGATGTTGATGCGCCGCTCCGTTGGTCGAGCGAAGCGCTTGCCTCAGTTCTTCTTCAGGAACTTGTCGATGTTGGCAGGCGTCACGAGCTGGAAGGGCACGTAGACCTTGTGCTCGACCTTCTCGCCCTTGGCGAGTTTCAGTGCCGCATCGAGCGCGCCAGCGCCCTGGCCGGCCGCGTCCTGGAACACGGTTGCGTCGAGGTCGCCCGCCTGCATGGCGGCAAGCGCGTCCTGCGTGGCGTCGACGCCGCCGACGACCACCGACTTCATGTCGACGTTGGCGGCCTTCATCGCCTGGATGGCGCCGATGGCGCTTTCGTCATTGTTGGCGATGACGCCGTCGAACGGCTTGCCGGTCGACAGCCAGTTGGTCATCAGGTTCTGCGCTTCGTCGCGATTCCAGTTCGAGGTCTGCTTGTCGATGATCTTGATGAAGCTGCACTCCGGCGTGGCGATGACATCGTCGATGTCCTTGGTGCGCTGCACGGCAGCCTGGTTGGAAAGCTCGCCCATGATGACATAGACATTGGCTTCCTTCTTGCCGGCCTCGGTGAACAGGCGGCAGACTTCCTTGGTCTCGAGCGTGCCGGAATCGGCCTCGTTCGAGGCGACGAAAGCCTGGTTGTCGGGCAACGTGTCGACATTGACCGGCTCGCGGTTGACATAGACGAGCGGGATCTTGGCGGCGGCGGCGGCATCGGACATCGCCTGCGTGGCCGACGTGTCGACCGGGTTGACGATGATGGCGTCGACGCCCGAGGCGGCGAAGTTCTTGATTTGGTCGAGCTGCTTGGCGACGTCGTTCTGTGCGTCTTCGACCTGCAACTCGACGCCGCTCATACCCTTGGCCTGCTCGATCATGCCGTTGCGCAGCACGGTCAGGAAGTTGTCGTCGAACTTGGCCATCGACACGCCGATCTTGGCGGCAAAGGCGGACGAACTCATCAGCGCCGCAAAGGCGACGCCCAAAATCAGTTTCTTCATTGTGTTTCTCCTCCACATTTGGTGTCCGGCTGCACCGACCTACCCGGAATCCCCGATCGCCCGAGGAATCTCTCCCTGATGTCGTCTCTGTTCCGGACGGCGTTTTCCCAAGGATTGGAACGCCAGGCTCCCTGTTTGAAACAGATGTTCCGGAACGAAAGAACCAAAATACCTAGTTGGTGAAATATTTATTCCATTTTTCGGAGACGTCAAGAGCCATTCCAAAACCGGGTTAAGGATTTTAGGAGGATGGACGATCGAAGCCGGGCCTAAGCTAGGACAAAAAAGGGGATCGAGACCTCTGCTGCCGACAGTCGCCACCGTCCGCGATTTGCGGAAGACCACCCTGACTTCGTCATCAACTCTGAGGGATCAGGGCGTCTCTTAGTCTCGCATTTAGGGTGACGACGATCTTTCGCATGACGGCGACGATAGCCACCATTGGCTTTTTGCCATTGGCGATGAGGCGTTTGTAGAAGAGAGCGAACTCGCCCTTTCC
>NZ_JBWLUX010000018.1:0-147668 GCF_057784315.1 Mesorhizobium sp. CNPSo 4684
CGTTCCTTCATGCCGTTGGGATGGGTGACCGTGATGCCGGTGGCGTCGACCTCGACCTGGTCGCCGGTTGCAGAATTCACATGGCTGGCCTTGCCGGCGCCGGCAACAGTGGCGGCAACGGCAACAGCAGTGGAAACGGTAACAGCAACAGCGGCGGTAACGGCAAGGGCAATTCCGGCGCCGGCAAGGCCAGCCATGTGAATTCTGCAACCGGCGACCAGGTCGAGGTCGACGCCACCGGCATCACGGTCACCCATCCCAACGGCATGAAGGAACGGATCCAAAATGGTTGGTTCACGATGAAGGATGCACTCGACCGCACCATTATCGAGCGGGCGGCGACCCCCGCCGATGTGGCACGTTTGAAAAGTTTGTGAGGCTAGAGCAATTCCAGGAAAAGTGTGAGCGGTTTTCCCTAGGGAATTGCGTAAAAACAAAGAGATAGAGCGGTTCGCCGTTTCCGTGAAACGGTGAAGCGCTCTAGCCGCTTTCGCGCGGATGTGTTTTGCCTCAGTGCCTGGCGCGGATGGGCGTCGTCCGTGCGCCGCGCGTCAACCCGCGCGCTCCCGCGCCTCGCGCATCAGCAGCGCCGCCTCGGTGCGGTTGCGGACATTGAGCTTGGCCAGAACCCGCGTCATGTGATGCTTGACCGTCTTCTCCTGCAGCGAAAGCCGTGCGGCGACTTCCTTGTTGCTCAAGCCTTCCGCCACCAGGCGCAGAATATCGGTCTCGCGGCCGGTGAGCTGCTGGAGGGGTTCGGCCTTGCGGTTCGCCGGCTGCAACAGGTCCGACAGAAGCCGGGCCGACAGTGTCGGCGAGACATAGCTTTCGCCAGCCGCGACATTGCTGAGGATTTCAGCCAGCGCCTTCGAACCGACGCCTTTCAGCACATAGCCGCGCGCGCCGGCATTGAGCGCCTGGGCAACGTCGGCATTGGCTTCCGACACGGTCAGCATGACGATTTTCTGGCCGGGGTGCCCGCTCATGATGCTTGCCGCGGCGGCGAGCCCGCCGCCCGGCATGCTGATGTCGAGCAGCACGATGTCGGGCCGCATGGTCGCGACCAGCCTTTCGGCATCCTCGGCGCTGGCGCCTTCGCCGACCACTTCGAAACCACCGATCTCGCCGAGGCTGCGCGCTACGCCCTCGCGAAACAACGGATGGTCGTCGACAATGGCAATGCGGATGGCTTGGGTCACGATTGCTCCTCAATGGACAATGTTATCACCAGTCGTGTGCCTTGTGGGCCAGATACCGTTTCAAACTGGCCGCCGATGCTCTCGATACGCTCCCTGAGACCGGCAAGCCCAAGGCCCTCGCTTCTTGCCGGGTCGAATCCGGGACCGCCGTCGAGGACCTCGACGAACAGCTTGTCGCCTTTCATTGCCGCTTTCACCGCCTGATCCCTGCCTTTTCCGTGGCGATAGGCGTTGTTCAAGCCTTCCTGGACAAAACGATAGATGCTGATCTTCTCGGAAGGGCCGGGTTCGCGCAAGCGCTTTGGCAGCGTCAGCGAAACCGAGGTTCCGGTCCGCCGTTGGTGTTCGGCGACCGCCAGCCGCAATATGTCGAGCACCGCCGCCGTCTCGATCTGCGGCAGGACGAGACCGTTGCAGATGCCGCGTATCTCGTGGATCGCTTCATCAAGCGTTTTGTGAATGTCGGCGATCTCGGCTTCGCGCAGCGCGGTGGGGGCGCCGGGATCAAGCAAGATCGGGCTGTCCATCCTGAGTGCCGCCAGCGCCACGAGCTGGGCCGGCCCGTCGTGAAGATCGGCGCCGATGCGCCTGAGATAGCGTTCGTTGAGCGCGGTGGCGCGGCGCGAGGCGTGCTGCACGCGCTCGCGCAGCAATGAGTTCTGCGACAGCAGCGCCCGCAATTCGGCGATCTTGGCCTCGAGTGCCTCCCGCTGGGTTTGGATCGTGCGGCTGCCGCGAAAGACGATGCCCGACAGCAGCGCCAGTGCTGCCGCGGTGGCGCCGGCCACGACCAGCCAGCTTTGCCACAAAGCGACGGTCAGCGTCGACTCGAAGCCGTCGGCAACCTCGTAGAACTCCGAAACGGCGACGACTTCGCCCGACCAGGGTTCGCGTACCGGATTGTAGATTTCCAGCAACGGTCCAGCCTCAGTCTTTTTCTCGTGTTGGCTCTCGGCATCATCGTCGAGGTCGTTGTACTCGGCCACGACATTGCCGCTGAAGGCGGCGACCAGGTTGGCGTTGGGCTCGAACACCTTGCCGATCAGCGTCGTATCCTTGGCGTAGAGGATCGTGCCGTCGCGCCGCCACAGCTTGAACGACGCCAGCCGCTTGCCGAGTGCACCCTGGTCGAGCGTCTCGTCGAGCGCCCGCTTGACGGTATCGTCGAGCTCGCGGCTTTTGCGCATGTCTGGCAATAGCGGCGCGATCACGCTGTCGACATAGAGCGCCGTGGTCGCGGCGGAATTGCGCATGACGCCTTGCCGGATTTGCGAGGTCACCCACAGGCCGACCACCAGCATCACCACCAGCAGCCCGATACCGCCGGCAATGAGGAACTGCAGGGCCAGCGACAATCTGCCCCAACGCTGCAAGAACTCTCCCAGGAAAACCCCCCGCAATCGCACGATCCACCCTTCCCGCCCGTGCCCTGTTATAGAGGCCCCGCAGCGTTTGCGACATTGCCTGTGCCAGATTTTGGCCTGTGCGAGATTCTGGCCGCTGCGGTTCGGCATCGGCAGCACCGCAGCACCGGGGATCTTACAGGGCCGGCGAAGCCGGACAGGCAGGCTGTCGCACACATCTGAACGAGTTTCATTGCCGGGTTGTCGGGGCGTCGTGCGAGATTTGACCGGCCACCAGCTGAAAAAGCTCGCCTCGCGAGGAGACCTGCAATTTGCGGTAGATATTGTTCATGTGGATTTTCAGCGT
The DNA here is from genome assembly GCF_057784315.1 of Mesorhizobium sp. CNPSo 4684. NCBI lineage: Bacteria > Pseudomonadati > Pseudomonadota > Alphaproteobacteria > Hyphomicrobiales > Phyllobacteriaceae > Mesorhizobium > Mesorhizobium sp. CNPSo 4684. Next base: position 2,910 of record NZ_JBWLUX010000018.1, read on the forward strand.
GCCTTTCGAAATGCGGAGATCGAGCGCGATCTGCCCGTTCGGCCTGTTGGCGGCGGCGAGCCGGGCGATTTCCATCTCGCGGATGGTCAGCAGCGACGAAAGCTTCTGCCACCTGATCCGCCGGGAAGCCTCGCTTTCGAAAGCGTCACCGACGATCTCGGCGGGAAACCAGCGTTCGCCCGCGGCCACCTGATGGATACATTTGGCCAGCGTCTCGACCGTGGCTTCCTTGAACACGACACCGGCGACGCCCGCCATCACGGCGTCATAAAGCTCGGCGTTGGAAGCCGTTGCTGTCAGAAGCACGCAGCGCGTGGCGAGCCCCAGCCTGGCGAGTTCCGCGGCGATTTCGGGCCCGCTCAGCCCCGGCATGCGCAAGTCGAGCACCGCGACGTCCGGCAGCTCCTGCCGGATCATCGCCAGCGCGCTCTTGCCGTCGAGCGCCGATCCGACGACCAGGAAGTCGGCATCGCGGGCAATCAGGTCGGCCAACCCGTGCAGCAGCAGCGGATGGTCATCGGCGATGAACACCGTGGTGACCATATTCAGCCTGCCGAAAGCTGCCACGCGTGTCGAGTCATGACGTCTCCTCCCTGCGCTCCCAAACGCCGGAAGCGGATATGGCAACCGCGCTTGGTATGGAACGGAGCCATACTGACAGAGGCAGCGCGATTGTGCAAAACATTACCAGCTAAATAGTTAACCGCAGCGCGGGGATCATAGCAAGGTTGGTAGCGGCGGACTGAAAAAAGGCGTTAGACAGACGCATCAATTCTGCCTTTCATCTTCATGAAAGGGGCGGAATGACCAAACGAAATTCGTTGTGTTTGGAAAATTTATCAATTCAAGAAAACAATTCGATCCGGATCACAATGCTATATTTTAACTAAGAGGATTTTTGCTGTCGTTAATTTTACGAAAGCGCCTATAACCAAGGTTATATGGACAGGTTCATCACGGAAATGCAAGAATTCGTTAACAAAGGGTGAAGGGCGGCAACATTCCTTTGTGGGCAGAAAATTGGGGCGCGCCTCAGGGCGCAAAGGGCGCGTTTGTGTGTAAGCGCGCCATGTTGGGGAGTGAAAAAAATGGCAACCTATGAGTGGGATTTCGGCAGCGTGGCCGAAGGGCTACAATTCAAAGTCGTCTATGACTCGGTCGCGGGAACATTTACGACCACGGTTCTTTTCGGGTCGATGAATGTGAACGCGCTCTATTGGTCGGACGGCAATACCGTCGATTCTGCGTTGACCGGTTTGACTGGCTTTACCGGCGCCAAGTCGGAGAGCAGCTTGAATATGAACGGCACCGGCGAGGTCTGGGACGGTGGACTGAAGATCTCGGATGCAGGGCTGGGCAAGGTACCACCGAGCAGCTACATCACCGCCGATCCCAACGATCTTTATGGTTCGTCTTTCTCGATCGCCGCGCCGAGTGACTTCGATCCGACGACATTCGGCACTCTTGGTGTCCGCGCCACAAGCACGACGAGTGCCGGTGGCAGCATCAAATGGATTGACGAAACACCGGATACCCCGCCCACCAATCATCCGCCGGTTGCCGTCGACGACGATCCGGCGTGCGGCACCGAGCACACGCCTGTCACCGGCAACGTCCTTGCCAACGACAGCGATCTTGACGGCGACGCCCTGGCCGTTACGGCTGTGAATGGCGTGGCTCTTTCCACGCTGATCCCGGACGGGGACGGCTGGTACACGATCGTCCTCGCGCACGGCACGCTGATGATACAGACCGACGGCGACTTCCAGTATCAATACACTGGCGCCGATATTCCCGTGGGCGGACATGCCGATCCTGTCGATACGTTCAGCTACGCTATCTCCGACGGCAAGGGTGGCACTGATAGCGCCGATGTCGATCTCTGCATCTACGCCGATGCCGGTTCGCCCGGATATTGGTCGCAGCACGACGGAAGCGGTCCGCAAGCCAATGACTGGGACATTGCCCAGGATACGTCGTTCGAAACCTACTTCACCGTCAATGGCCCGTATGCGGGGGGGCAATGGGACGTTAGTCCTCCTGTCAACGGCAGCGGTGCTTTGGTCAATGACTTTACGTTCCACGACGCTCTTTCGCTCCCCAACGGCGACGGCGGCCAGAACCTGCTGGCGAAGGAGGCGGTCAACGCGGTTCTCAATCTTCTCGACGAAGATACAAACCCCGGCTTCATGGCGGCGTACATCTATCAACGTGAGCATCACGCGTCGGCTGACCCCGACGCTGCGAACAACCTGACCGGGCTCACGGCCGACCAAATCAAGGCCGATCTGATAGCGCAGGTGCAGGATGCGTACAGCGGGGCTCCGGACGCCTATTCCATAGCCGAGCTTACCGACCTTCTCATCCACACGCACGAATAACATAGCAAACTCAAGGGCCGTGCTTTGCGCGGCCCTTGACTGCAGCAAATATGTTCAAACCAATGCGCATTATGGTCAAGTTGCTTGGCATGGGTCTCGCGGCCTGCGCCTTCTTGTTCGCCGGTGCGATTCCGGTTCCAGCCAATTTGACGGGTTCGGTCGGGATGCTTATCGCATCGGCCGCGATCCTTCTCGGCATCGTGTTCCGGTTTGTCGATAGCAACCACCTCCGCACCGCGAAAAACCCAGCCCCTGCTGCCGTTGCGGGTCGCGCCTCTCGCAAGCGAGCAGGTGCTTCGCCCCCGCGTGCGGAGCTTGCCGTGGCGCTACGCTCCTGCCGTTCGGCCTTTGTTGCCATCGCGCTTTTCAGCGGCGTGATCAACATCCTGATGCTCTCAGGCTCAATCTACATGCTGGAAGTTTACGATCGGGTGTTGCCGAGCCGCAGCCTGCCGACCCTATTGGGCCTAAGCGTCCTCCTCGTCATTCTTTACGGCGGCCAGGGCCTGCTCGATTTCATTCGCGGTCGCATCCTCGTGCGGATCGGCGGCGCTCTCGACGAGTCCCTTGGCCCCCGCATCTATGCCAGCGTTCTCAGGCTGCCGTTGAAGATCGGTCATGCAGGTGACGGCAATCAGCCGCTCCGCGATCTCGATAACGTTCGCGGATTCCTCTCCGGCGCTGGCCCGACAGCCCTGTTCGATCTGCCGTGGATACCGCTTTACTTGATCGTCATCTTTGCCTTCCACGTCGTTCTCGGCGCGGTCGCCCTGCTGGGCGCCACGGTCTTGGTGTTGCTGACCATCGTTGCCGGACGCCTGACACGCGATCCGGTCCGCTCTGCAACCAGGATCGGCGTGGCCCGCAACGGCCTTGCCGATGCGGGCTACCGCAATGCAGAGGTCATCGCGGCCATGGGCATGGAGCGCGCACTTGCGGAAAAATGGCAGGATGCCAACCTCGATTATCTCGCAGAGCAGCGCAGGGTGAGCGACATTGCCGGCGGCTTTGGCGCGATGTCCAAGGTGCTGCGCATGCTCCTGCAGTCGGCAATGCTCGGCATCGGTGCCTGGCTGGTGATCGAGCAGCAGGCGACGGCCGGCATCATGATCACGGCCTCGATCCTCAGCGGCAGGGCGCTGGCCCCGGTCGATCTGGCCATCGGCAACTGGAAGGGTTTCGTATCGGCGCGCCAGGGCTGGCAACGCCTGAACAAGATCCTGATGCTGTTGCCCGCCCAGGCCGAGCGCATGCCACTGCCGCAACCCAACGCCCATGTCACGATGTTGAATGTCAGTGTTGCCGCACCCGGCACGCAGCGGCTCCTGGTGCAGGAGGCGAGCTTTGGCCTCGAAGCGGGCCACGCCGTCGGCATCATTGGATCGAGCGGCTCGGGCAAGTCCTCGCTGGTTCGTGCACTCGCGGGCGTTTGGCAACCTGTTGTTGGACGCGTCAAGCTCGATGGCGCCGACCTCGACCAGTGGTCTCCGCAGGATCGCGGCCGCTTCATCGGTTATCTGCCGCAGGATGTGGAGCTGTTTGCCGGCACGGTCGCCGAGAACATCGCGCGTTTCGAGCCCGATGCCGATCCCGCATCGATCATTGCCGCGGCCAATGCCGCCGGCGCGCATGATCTCATCGTCGGTTTCCGTGACGGTTACGAAACCCAGATCGGCGAGCTCGGCGAAGCCGTGTCGGCCGGCCAGCGCCAGCGCATCGCGCTGGCCCGCGCGCTCTATCGCGATCCTTTCCTGGTGGTGCTCGATGAGCCGAATTCAAACCTCGATGCCGAGGGTGAGAAGGCGCTGCTACAGGCGATCATGGGGGTGCGGGAGCGCGGCGGCATCGTCGTGCTGGTGGCGCACCGGCCGAGCGCGCTCGCCACGGTCGATTTCATCCTCGCCATGAACCAGGGCCGCGTCCAGGCTTTCGGCCTCAAGGAAGACGTTTTGGCCAAGCTGTTCCCGCGGCCGCAGCCAACGGTGGTCGCCGTGCCGCGTCTCAGGCTCGCCACCGAAGAGCCGACGCCCGGAACGGTGGCCGCAGGCGAATGAAGGCAGGTACGATGCTGAGCTCCTCCCACCAATCCATTCGACGCTATATGCGTTTCGGCGTCGTCGCGGTCGCGCTGCTGGTGGGCGGTGTCGGCGGCTGGGCATCGCTGACCCGCATTTCCGGAGCGGTCATCGCCACCGGGGTCCTCGTCGTCGATTCCCACGTCAAGGACGTGCAGCATTCGACCGGAGGCATCGTCGGCGAGATCGCCGTGCGCGACGGCGACCGCGTCAAGCGCGGTGCGCTGCTCGTGCGCCTCGATCCCACCATGCCGGCAGCCAACCTTGCCGTGGTGACCAAGGCGCTCGACCAGTTGTCGGCACGCGAGGCGCGCCTCGAAGCCGAGCGCCAGGGCGTCGACGCCATCGCCTTTCCAAAGGACCTGCTCGATCGCCGCGATGATCCGGCGATCGCCGAGATCATGGCCGGCGAGCTACAGGTTTTCGAGACAAGGCGTGCGGGCCGTTCCGGCCAGAAGAGCCAGTTGCAGGAGCGCATCCTCCAGCTGCAGAAGGAGATCGTGGGGAACACGGGCCAGGCAGAGGCCAAGTCGAAAGAAATCACGCTCGTCGAGGAGGAATTGGCCAGCATACGGGAGCTGTGGAAAAAGCGGCTGATTTCCATCGACCGCCTGACGGCCCTGGAGCGCGAGTCGGCACGGCTCGACGGCGAGCGCAGCCAGCTGATCGCGGCTCAGGCGCAGGCCCAGGGCAAGATTGCCGAGATCAATTTGCAGATCCTCCAGATCGATCTCGAACTCGGCACCGAGGTCAACAAGGATTTGCGCGAGATCGACGCCAAAGTCGGCGAACTGACGGAGCGCAAGATCGCCGCCGAGGACCAGCTCAGACGCATCGACATCCGAGCGCCGCAGGACGGCGTCGTGCAGCAGTCCATCGCCCACACGATCGGCGGCGTCATCACCCCTGGCCAGACGATCATGCAGATCGTGCCCGACAGCGACAGCCTGACCGTCGAGGCCAGAATCGCGCCAAGCGACATCGACCAGCTATGGATCGGCCAGCCGGCCGCACTGCGCTTCTCGGCCTTCAACCAGCGCACCACGCCGCAGATCAACGGCACGGTCGAGCGCACCTCGCCGGACACGACCACCGACCAGCGCACCGGCATCAGCTACTACACCGTGCGCATCGCGACCACGAGCGCGGAAGTGGCTCGCCTTGGCGAGATCAAGCTGGTTCCGGGCATGCCGGTCGAATCCTTCATCAAGACCGCCGACCGGACCGTGATTTCCTACCTCGTCAAGCCGCTGCAAGACCAGATCAACCGCGCCTTCAGGGAGTGAGGCCAAAGGGCGTGCCAAGGATGATGCTCCTGCCGTTCCTGCGTTGGCCAATGCATCGCCGCCACGGCAGGTCGGGCAGGTTGAGATGGCTGGCCATGCTGGCCCCGTTCATCCTATTGTTCGGCTACATCGTTTCCGGCTTCCTGGGCGTTCGGTTCGACTCGCCCTGGGCCGTGCTCAGGCACCTTGCGGCATTTCCGAACTGTAGCGTTGCCCGTGCCGTCGGCCTGGCCCCTGCGCATTTGGGAGAACCGGGCTACTGGCCGACGCACGACGCCGACCATGACGGCATAGGTTGCGAGCCCTGGAATGGGAGAAATGCAAGCGGCGTCATGGTGCATCGCTATTGGCGCACCGGCCGATAGTTTTCACAGCTCCTTTTCCGCCAGTTCGCGGAAGGCGTCGGGGACCGAGCGCCGGGCTTCCAGCGCCACCGCGCCATAGCCGACCGCCTCTCTGCCAAAGCGCTGGCGGATCTTGTCGATGGCACGGTCGGCGCCAAAGCGCGCCAGGCCCTTTTTGCTGCCGGGCCGCTGCTTCTCGTCATCGAGGCCGAGCGGCAGCTCGAGCTGCAGCTCGGCATTTTCTTCCAACTGCGACACCGAAATCGCCAGCAGCGAGATGGTCTTTTCCCGAGGGTTGGCGGCCAGCACGCCGCGCACCAGCTCCTCGGCGATTTCGGCCAGCATCGCGGTCGCCGAAATCGGCTGATCGAGCGTCACCGAGCGCGTGACCGCGTGCAGATCGGCGAAACGCACCCGCACCGTCACCGTGCGGCCGGGCCGCGATTTTGCCCTGAGCCGGCTGGCGACCCGGTCTGCCAGATGCAGAAGAACAGGTCCGAACACATGGGCCTCGGCCGGCCGCTTGCCGAGCGCCGATTGCGCGCCGGCCGAATGCGCCCGCCGGTGCGTCTCGAGTTTTCGCGGATCTCGGTTCCACGCCAGCGATGCCAGCTTCTCGCCGGCGGCGGGGCCGAGCAGCCGGCGCAACGCGCCGCTGTGGGTCTTGGCCAACTGGCCGATGGTCTCGATGCCGATCTCGGCCAGCCGCGCTTTGGTCGCCGGGCCGACGCCCCACATCAACCCGACCGGCAGGTCGTGCAGGAAGGCGAGCTCCGTTGCCGGTTCGACCACCACCACCCCGTCGGGTTTCGCCACTTGCGAGGCGATCTTGGCCAGGTGCTTGGTGCGCGCCACGCCGATCGATATCGGCAGGCCGAGTTCGGCCAATACACGCCGCCGCACCCTGGCGGCGATCTCGGCCGGCGACCCGAACAGATGCGTGCAGCCGGCGACATCGGCAAAGGCCTCGTCGATCGAGATGCGCTCGACCAGCGGCGTGAAATCGTCGAGCACTTTGATCGCGGCGTCGCCCAGCCTCTGGTACTCGCCGAAATTTCCGCCGACAAAGATCAACTGCGGGCAAAGCTCCCGCGCGCGCCGTCCCGGCATCCCGCCGCGGACGCCAAAAACCCTGGCCTCGTAGGATGCGGCCAGCACCACACCACCGCCAACGGCAATCGGCTTGCCCCTGAGCGACGGGTCAAGCAGCTGCTCGACCGAGGCATAGAAGGCATCGAGATCCGCATGCAGGATGGTGGGTTCCATCCCGGCCGTTCCTTTGGGCGTTGCAGCATTAGCCGCGTCTGTTGCTAGGGTGGTTTTGACGAACAAATAGAGAACAAACGGGGTCCGCTGTCAAGCGAGGCGCTTACCTCCGGTGAATTCGCTGGAGAACCGGCCGTCGATGGAGCCGCCTTGTCAGGGGCCGGGGGAACATTGTGTCTCGCCGCCGCGTTCATGGTCTCGTTGGGACATTGTTTCGTGGAGGCTGGTATGGGCCAGTTCGAGATGATCGACCTCGTCAGCGTCGTTGACGCCTGCACGAGCGATCGCGTTGCCGGACACTGCGTGTCGATGGCCAAGGCGGTGGAAGAATTGCGGGTGCTGACTGGCGATTTCGTGTCGCCGGACGAGGCGGTGGCCAATGCCCTGTCTGCGGTGGCGCTGAGGCGCGGCTGCGCCGTGCTGTTCCGATGAACAACCGGGCGCCGATATCCTGCTGATGCCATAGGGCCCAATGCCGCAAGCGCCTGAAAGGCGATGCCTTCGGGGCGACAATCGACCATCACCGATGCTCCGAACGCGTGGGTGCCGGCCCTCAATCCATCCGCGTCGAAAGCAGGCTCTGCAGGTGCTCGCTCATGTCGAATCCGTATTCGACACCTGTTCGGCAAATCACGCGACGGTCTTGGTTGCGACCTAAGTATCGCAGCAATTAGGCCTAAGGTCTGATCAGTATAGGGCGTCAGTCGCGCAAAGGGCCGATCCGCTCGGCGGTGTTCATATTTATCTTTATATATCAATTATTTACAAGATCTTGTCCAACCTTTTGCCGGTCGATTATCGCGTATCGCAACCACATTTATCTAAAGTTTACTCCATCGAATTAGCAAATTCTCATATGGCGCTGCTATAGCGAGTCGGCGGAGGTGGGCTATTCCCCCGAGGAGGTATTATGACATCCCGAAAAACCCTTTTGGCGGCGCTTGCCGCGTTTGCGCTCCTGGCCTCTCCGGCCCTGGCTGGTGCTGGTGGTAACGGTGGTGGCCACGGCCATGGTGGTGGCAACGGCGGCGGTAACGGCAATGGCGGCGGCAACGGCAATAGCGGCAGCGGCAAATCCGGCAACAGCGCTTCGCATGGCAAATCGGCATCGGCTCATGCCGGCAAGAAGGCCTCGACCGACGACCAGGCTGTCGATGACGTCGAAGTCGCCGCGACGCCCAAGGAAAAGAACATCCACGCCAAGCTTGGCCGGCTGAACTCGCTGCAACGCAACATCAACGCCTATATGAACTCCAAGAGCAAGAAGTTCGCCGGCGTGCAGGCTTATGTGACGGCGTCGGCAGTTGCCAAGAACGCCCAAGCCGCGGTTGACGAGGCAAATGCTGCGGTGACGGAAGCCCAGAACGCGGTGGCCGCCCAGCAGGCGGCCTTCGATGCGGCGCATGTGGATACGCCTCCAACGCCCGAGGAGCAGGCGGCCCAGGACGCAACGATGGCGGATCTGGAGGCCGCGGTCACGGATGCTGAAGCGGCGGCTGCCGCGGCGCAGACGGCTGCCGATACGGCTACCGCCAACATCCCATCGCTCGATGACGCACTCGCCGATATGGCCAACAAGCCGGTCGACCCCGAGGTCACCGACTGGGCCAACGGCGTGCTTGCCGACAAGATCGACCAGATGGCCGCCAAGCTGGCTCCGGCAACGCCGTAAGCCGATCGCGGCTGAAACGGCCCAATAGAACGACCATGCCGCCGGGTTCGCCCCGGCGGCTTTTTGACGGGCCGAGGGAACTGCCGGTCCCTGGGGGAAAAGCGTTACTAATCCAAAGGACGGTATGGAAAATCTTCACTCCTAAGTGTAGCCTTCGCGATGCTGGGGTAAACGGCATCGGGGGAGAACGACATGCCTAAGGTTTCAGAGCTCTTTTTCAAAACCGCCATCGTGTTCCTCATATTGGGAATTGCGGCCGGCCTGCAGATGGCCATCTCAGGCGATCACAGCGCCTTCCCGGCGCATGCGCATATCAACCTGCTGGGCTGGGTGACGAGCGCCATCTTCGGCGGTTATTACGCGCTCAATCCGCAAAAGGCGGCGCGCCGCATCGCCATGATCCACTACTGGCTCTATACGGCTGGCGTGGTGATCATGCTGCCGGCGCTCTACGTGATGTTGCAGGGAAACCCGGCGATTGAGCCTGTCGTTGCCGGCGGCTCGCTCATCGTCGCCGCTGCCGTTCTGATCTTTGCTTTCGTGGTTTTCTCACCCGAAACGGCACGTTCGGCCGTAGCCGTACCGTCGGCTTCTCGCTGACTGTCCGCGCAAGGTGATTGAAGTCTGACCCGCGTTGCGAATAGCGAGGCGGGTTGATTTGGCCTAATGGCCGCAGTCAGCGGTTGCGGCGCGTGCCGCCGCTTCGGCTGCCGGCCCCTCCCGTATTATTTAGTGACCATTTGGCGCTGGAACCTTCCCTGGTACCGCGCGTTGCCGCGACTGTATTCGTGCTGCCTTATAAATAGGCAGCACGAATACAGCTAAGCGGGCAAGGGGCAAAACAGGGTTGGGGGAGGAGCACGACCACCATGTCGAAAAGAGAAATCGGAACGTCCGCCTCACTGGGCCGACGCGTTGCCGATCTGAAGGCCAGGATGCGAAACGCCAGGATTACCGAATACGAGATGCAGGCCTTCCAGAAGGTCGCTGCCATCATGGGGGGTAGCGAAGGGTCCCTACGCATCGATGCCGACGACCTGATCGCGGCGTCCTTCGTCACCGAGGCGCTGGGCGATTCCGCATCGAATTGAAGGGTCCGGTCGGGCAACCGTCGGCACTCAAGCGGGATCGATCTCAATGGCGCTTGAAATACTGGACTTCGCGTTCGTGTTTTTCGGCCGCCTCGCGGCTGTCGAAGGTGCCGAGGTTGCGTCGTCGTCCGGTCTTTTCATCGACCTTGCGCGAATAGAGGCGGTATTTTCCTGATTTGAGTTTTCTGATCATCGGTCTCTCTCCCTGATCACCAGAGCGCCGCTGAAGCCAAACCGCCAGCACCTGGCGTGCCGAACGAAGGGCCCGGCGGCAGCCGGACCCTTCGAAAAATATCAGTCGCGATGCTCCGGCATCGCCTTGAGCTGGTCCTTGGTCCAACTGGTGACGGCGTGGACGTCGCCATCCTCGTCGCGCATGAAATCCAGCTGGTTGGTGGTGACCGCCACCGGCTTGGCGCCGATGCCAAGAAAGCCGCCGACGTCGATGACGACCTGACTGCCATGCAGATGATCGACAGAACCGATCTTCTCATCGTCAGGGCCATAGATGGTCGCGCCTTCGAGTATGTCAGGCGTCAGTTCCGTGCTGGCAAGTCGTGTGTGATGGGTGTGATCCATGACCGGTCTCCTCTGGGGTTGGACAATTTCCTAACCAGCGAACAGACGAAGAGTTCCGGTAAAACGCCACGGAAGTCCGGCGCAGACTGCTTCGAGCCTCACACTTCGTCGAAAGGACCACCGCGCCGCGCGGGGTCGCGACCAATGGCGGCTTCCTCGGCATCGTCAGGCAAGGCATCGTCACTATCCTGATAGGGGTTGTCGTCGTCTTCCTCGGGCAGGTCGCCTTCCTTCTCGACACCGGTGGTGTCCGGCAGGCTTTCTTCATCTGCGCCGTCGGGCAGGATCCTTGCGCCACGCAACGCATCCCAGTCCTGCTGGCGCGGCGTCGGGGTTTCCACTTCGTCGCTTGGTTTTCTACGCGGGTCCATAATTTCCTCCCTGGTCAGTGCTTGCATCGAGTAGGTGGAACTCGGCGCCGGCAAGCAGGTTCCCGAAACCGGTCCACCTTGCTTGGAACCACTTAGGAACCACGTGGGGGAACCACTTGGGGAACCAATTGCCGCTGGGCTGCATTTGCCAAAAGAACACGATTCCAGACGGAGACCGGACAATGAAGATTTTTGTTTTCTTGCCGTGCGCGCTGCTGGCACTTGCCGGGCCTGCCGCCGCGCAAGACGACGGCGAGGGTGCTCCTCCCGTGCCTTGCCAGGCGCAGCCCCAGGATGGCGGCCAGCAACCGCCTCCCGCCGATGCCGGCAATGGCAATTCGACCGCCGATCTTGGTTCTTGCGGCGGCGTGCTGCGGCCGCCGCCCAGCGGTGACCAGGGCATGACGCAGCCGCCGCCGGACGAGGGCAAAACACCGGTGATCAAGCCCGGCGAGGTGCCTGTGCAGCCACCGAAGCAATGATCCCGCTTGAGGTCTCTACAGTGTGGACCGGGGGCCAGCCAGTTCCAGCCTTGGCCAGGCGCAGCGCCGTCACCGGATCAATGCCGGTCCAGGCAATGCCGGCCGTCTCCGTAAAGGCTGTGAAAGCCCGCAGCGCCTGGTCCTTGGTCACGTGTCCAGCCCTGGCCATTTCGCAGGCCCTCAGCGCCGTTTCGTAAATCTTGCCGTTCCTGGCGTGCGGCCATTCCTGAAGGAAATTCTGCATCTCGGCCAGCGTCGTGATGTCGCGTCGGAACCCGGCGCCGACGGCAATTGCCACGGGATTTTGCAGCCGCATATCGTCCATTTTGAAAGTCTCCTGAGGATCATCCTCCAATGCGAATCATGCCCGTGCGGTTCCAGCCGCAATGGCGGATGGGACCGATCAATTAGTCTCCACTTACGGAACTAGACCGTACCCGAGGCGTTTGCCTCCTGGAGCCCGCCAATTTGATCCGTGATGTTTTCGCCTCGTGCGGGAGCTCGGCGGAGCTCGCCAACAACGATAGGAGACGAAGATGAAAACCGTCCTTATTCCAGCAGTCGCCGGGCTCGCCATGATCGCAGGTCTCGGTGTTGCCGCGGGCGACGAGGTCATTGTCACGCAGCCGGCGCGGCAGCAGGTGATCATCACCCCCGAGCAGCGCACGGTCGTGCACCAATACGTTAAAAAACATCCGCTGGCCTCGGTCAGTCTTCTCGGCGTCGAGTTGAATGTCGGCTCAGCCTTGCCCGACACTGTCGAGCTGCAGGAGGTTCCTGACGTTCAGTATAGATACGCTGTTGTCGACAACCATACAGTGTTGGTCGATCCCAGCACCCGCAGGATCGTCGAGGTGGTCGAATAGGCCACCTGACCGAACCACCAATATGGCCTTGTCGTTCATCCCAATGAGGGGCGGCAGGGCCGAATGATGAAAGGAGCATCGCCCATGTTGCCGCATGTCCAGACAAACGTGGCGGCGTGTTGCGACAAGCTGTTGGCTGAGCGCAGCACCGCGCTGTTGTCGATGAAGGAAGCGATTGCGCTCTTGCGGGAGCGCACCGGCACGGATCGGTCGGATGCCGACCTCGCCGGGTTGATCACCAAGAAAGCGGCGCTGCTCGGCGTTGCGGTCGTTTCCGATCCGCATTGAAAGCAGCTCGTCACTCAAGACGCCGGCTCAAATTTCGGCTAATGTTTTCGTGGAATCTGGACCTAACCATCGGACCCAACCACGGAGGCTTAAGTGACGGACGACAGACAGGACCGCATTCGCCAGCGCGCACATGAGATTTGGGAACAGGCCGGCCGCCCAGAAGGCGCGCATCAGGAGCACTGGGAACAGGCCACGGCCGAAATAGATGGTGCGGCCGCCAAACCGAAGAAGACGGCGAAGAAGGCCGCTGCGAAGCCCGTCAAGGCCGCCGCCAAGCCCAAGGCTGCAAAGCCGGCCGCCGCAATGTCCGGCAAGGCCAAGTTGAAATAGGCAAGGGCAGAATTCGCCTGGGCGGCCCCGTTCTGGACGTCGCCGTTCGGCCCGCCAGGGTCTCTTAACCCGACGAATTGCGCCTCCACGGGGAGCGCAACGCATTGTGCATGAAGATCGCGTGATGCCCTATGCCTCCCAGGCATAACTCGACAGGGCAAAGCGGATACCGGCAGCTGTCATGACCAGTTCGCATTCGGTGATCTGGCGCAGGTGGCGCAGATAGCGCGCCACCGTCTGCGGCAGCCAGCCGGCGCAGGCTTCGACATAGGCGCGGCTGTGAACGAGCGTGCCGGTCGACAGCCTCTCGTCCTTCTCGGCAATCACTTTCAAATATTGCCGGATGAAACGAATATCGTCGGCGATGTCCTGGCTGGCCATTCGCCATGCTCCGGCAACGCGTTCGCGCTGGTCGAGCGACAAGGGCGGCAGCAGCGGCAGTGACAACAGCGGGCGGGAGAGGTCGGCGAAGGCGCCATGGTTCGCTGTGCTCACGGAATTCCCCTTGTTGAAAGGAAATATCGTACTTTATGTACGATATTTCGTCAAGGATGACGCGTACAATTTGAACGAATTCAAATGATGCGGATTTTCCTGAAGCCAAGAAACCTGGCCCAACACACTTCGCGATGACAGTCGAAAAATACTCTTCCCCAATGCCTCGAACAGTGCTTTAACCCGCCCATCCACAGGGGTGCTCCGTACGGTCGGGGCTGAGATGAGGGCGGCAAGCCTTCGGACCCTAAAGCTGATCTGGATAATACCAGCGGAGCGAGGCGGGCGATGTTTTCCGGTGCACAGATTTCCCTTTATCCCATGACCGACGATTTCGTCGGCGTCATCCTTGGCGCGCTCGGCGCGCTCGATCCCTGGCGCGACCGGCTGCGGATCGAGACCGACGACATCTCGACGCTTCTGGTCGGGCCGCCCGAGGTGTTGTTTCCAGCCATGCGCGACCTGTTCGTGGCGGCGGCCAAAGGCGGCAAGCACTGCGTGCTTTCGGCTGCGGTTTCGCGTGGCTGTCCAGGTGAGCCCGACGATCCGATCTGCCGCTCGCAGGAAATCGCCGGACCCGCCATTCCGCTGGAGGAGCGCAAGATCGCCGCGATCCGCGCCGTCCAGGCCACGCCATTGACCGACCAGCCGGTTGCGGCGCAGTTCTCGCTCGATGTGATGGGCACGGGCGACCATATGGACGAGATCTATGGCTGCGTCGATTTCCTGAAGCAGTCCGGCGTCTTTGAACGCTCGAAGAACTTCTGCACCAAACTGCGTGGCGATGCCGGCGCGGTGTTTGCGACGCTGGGTGAAGCCTTCTGCCGCTTCGGCCCCGGCGCCGGCCACGTCACCCTCGACATCACGATTTCGGCGAACAGCCCGAGCGCCGTCTGAGCCGCGGCTCAAGCGTCGTTCATCGAGGATATTGCCGTGGCTGTTTCGTTCAACCCATCGCGTGGGGGAGATGCCCCCGACCCCTCGGTACAAAGAGGAGGGGAGCCATTGGCGATTGGCGAAGACCGCGATGCAAGTGAATCTCCCCCCTTGAGGGGGAGATGGCCGGCAGGCCAGAGGGGGTTCCAGCGCGTGGAGCGCCGACGCTCTTTTCGCATCGGCAAGTCGTGGGCGCTCTATGGCCGGCGACCCCCTCTGTCGCCTTCGGCGACATCTCCCCCTCGAGGGGGGAGATCAGCCCCCGCCATCGCCAAGGCCATCCCCGCCGCCATCTCCTTCACCCTGCTCCTCGCGGCCTGGGAGATCTACGCCGGCTACGGTGGCGCAGCGCCCACCATGCTGCCGGCGCCGTCGCGCGTGTTGCTGCAGGCCTGGGAGAATCGCGCCGCCCTTGCCGAAAACACGCTGCCGACCATCCGCGCCACGCTTGCCGGCTTTGCCTGCTCGTTGGTGGCTGCTTTCCTGCTTTCGGCGCTGGTCGATTTTCTGGCCCCGCTGCGCCGCGCGCTCTTCCCGCTGCTGATCGTCAGCCAGACCTTGCCGCTGGTCGCCATCGCGCCGCTCATCGTGCTGTGGTTCGGCTTCGGGCTGATGCCGAAAATCCTGCTCGTCGCACTGGTCACTTTCTTCCCGATGATGGTGGCGTTGGTCGAAGGCTACGCTGCCACGAGCAAGGAGATTGCCCAGATGCTCGCCGCCATGGGGGCAGGGCGCTGGCGCATCTTCTGGCTGGCGCGGTTGCCTTCGGCGCTGCCCTATTTCTTCGCCGGTTTGAGGATCTCGATTACTTACGCCGTGGTCGGCGCGATCTTCGCTGAATATGCGGGGGCGGCGAAGGGATTGGGCATCTACATGCTCAACGCCAAGAACAATTTCCGCCCCGATCTGGTGCTCGCCGCGGTCGCCGTCAGCGCGGCGCTCACGCTTGCTTTGTTCGGCCTTGCGGTGCTCATCCAACGCCTCGCCATGCCCTGGGAAGATGCGGGGAGCGAGAGCCGCGACGGCAAGCCTTCGGGAGTGAGCCGATGACCCGGCTCGAACTCCGCGATATCAGCAAAAGCTTCGGCGCGCTGGAGGTGCTCGCGGGCATTTCGCTTCATGTCGCGGCCGGCGAGTTCGTGTCCATCCTCGGCCCCTCCGGCGCCGGCAAGTCGACGCTGTTTCAACTGCTCACCGGTGCGCTGAAAGGCGAGGGCGACATGCGCTTCGACGGTGCGCCACTCGATGACCATGGTCGCCATTTCGCCTTCATGCCGCAGCGCGACGCGCTGATGCCATGGCGGCGCGTCATCGACAATGTGACGCTGGGGCTCGAAGTGCAGGGCATGCCGCGACGGGCGGCACGCGAGCAAGTCGCGCCGCTGTTCGCCGAATTCGGCCTTGCCGGCTTCGAGCACGCCTGGCCGGCGGAACTCTCCGGCGGTATGCGTCAGCGCGCCGCGCTTTTGCGCACAGTGGTGCAGCAACGCGACATGCTGCTGCTCGACGAGCCCTTTGGCGCGCTGGATGCGCTGACACGCGCGGCCATGCAGCGCTGGCTGGAAGGCACGTGGCAGCGCCACCGCTGCTGGACGGCGCTGCTGATCACCCATGATGTGCGCGAAGCGGTGTACCTCTCGGACCGCATCTATCTCCTGTCGGCGCGGCCAGCCCGCATCATCAGCGAGATCGCCGTGCCGCTGCCGCGACCGCGCGCCGCCGGCAGCGATGCCGCGCGCCAGGCCGCTGTGCTCGAAGCCGAAATCCTCGACACGCTGCTCAATCCCGGGACTGACCCAGCCTCGCTCCCCCAGACCGCTCAAAGGAGATCATCATGACCGAATTCACCCGCCGGCAAGCGCTGCTTTTGACGCTGGCTGCCGGACTGCCGCTGGCCTCGCGCGCTCATGCGGCTGCGCAAAAAGTCACCGTCGCGCTCGACTGGACGGTCAACACCAACCATATCGGCCTGTTTGTGGCCCGCGACAAAGGCTTTTACGACGAGGCCGGGCTCGCCGTCGACATCCTGCCTTATGGCGATACCGGCGCCGGCACGCTGGTTGCCAACCGCATCGCCGATTTCGGCATTGCCGGCGTCGGCCTGTTCACCCAGCGTGCCGCCGGCGCCGACCTCAAGGCGGTCTACGCCGTGGTGCAGCAGGAGACCGGCCGGCTGGTCTTCAACGCGGATCGCAGCGAGATCAAGAGCCCGAAGAATCTCGACGGCCTGACCTATGGCGGCTTCGGCAGCGCCTGGGAAAACACGCTAATCTCGACCATCATCCGCCACGATGGCGGCAAGGGCAGTTTCGAGACGGTGACGCTCGGCACCTCGGCCTATGAGGCGCTGGCCAATGGTTCGGTCGATTTCACGCTGGAGGTCTCGACCTGGGAAGGCGTCGATGCCGAACTGAAAGGCATCAGGCAACGCGGCTTCCGCTACGCCGACTACGGCGTGCCTGACGAGCACACCACCGTCATCGCCTCCAGTGATGCCTATCTCCAGGCAAACCCGAAAGCGGTGTCGGCCTTCGTCGAGGCAACGCGGCGCGGCTATCAGTTTGCCGTCGATCATCCGCAAGAAGCCGGCGACCTGCTGATTGCGTCCAACAAGGACGCGCTGACCGACCCGGCGCTGATCCACGCCTCGCTGAAGATGCTGGTCGACGGGCACTTTTTGCGCAGCCAGGACGGCGTCATCGGCACCATCGACAAGGCCAAGGTCGAGGCGATGGGAACCTACCTCTTCAACGCCGGAATATTGCTCGATGGTGATGGCAAGGTGCTGAAGGAAAGGCCGGATTTTGGAGTGTATTTCAGCAATGAGTTTTTAGGGTAGGGGTTCGAACTGCTGATCTCCCCCCTTGCGGGGGAGATGCCCGGCAGGGCAGAGGGGGGTGTGAAGGATCGCCAGCCTCGTTGCGAAGACCCTCGACTCGGTCGGCGAAAGCGACGGTGATCTGCAGAGAGGCTGGCGGGACAGCACCCCCTCTGGCCTGCCGGCCATCTCCCCCGCAAGGAGGGAGATTAGCTGTATGGCCGCCGGCGCCATCCCCTCACATATCGATCATCGAGCGCTTCACCCGGCCGATGATGGTGATGGCGCCTTCGAGCGCTGGCGGCGGGATGTCCATGTAGGAGGCCGGCTGGAAGGGCGGGTTCTCGTTGGGGCGATAGCGCTTGTAGGTGGCCTGGCCGCTTTCGTCGGAAATGACGTAGCAGCCATTGGTCACCAGCCGCTTGTCGCGCAGGTTGACGAAGATGATCGAATCCGGCGGCGAGATCTTGTTCATCGACGGACCGTCGACGCGCAGCGCAATCCACTGGCCCTGCTCGAGATCGGTGGTGGGGATGGTCGGATAGTCGCTGAGATTGACCACCATGTCCTGGCTGCCGAGTTCGCCGGCGCTGATCCACGAGACGATGGGCACGTCGACCGTGGCCAGCGACGGCATCGGGATCTGCCGGCCCGCCTCGTCAAAGCCGAAATGGCCGCCCGCAAGGCTGCCGCCCTCACCGTTGAACAGCAGCCAGCCGGGGTCGACGCCGAACAGGCGACCGTATTTCTCCGCCGCCTTGCGCGACAGCGGCCGGTTGCCGTTCTCGTGGCTGATCAGCGTGTTCTTGTTGATGTCGCGCAATGCCCGCGCGGCGTCGCTCGGCGAGGCATAACCCGCCTCCGCCCGTGCCTGCTGCAATCTGTGCCTCGGTTCCTGCATCGTACAAATTGCCTGAAATTTATCGTCCAATACGTACGATTTCGCTTGCGTACGTTTCGTACATATCGTACGCTTAGCGCATGATCGAACAAACCGCAAGCGTTTCCGCAGGCATCGTCAGCTTTCTCCAATCGTCCGGGCCGTCCTCCTCCCCGGTCCGGACGCCAACCGGGGCTTTTGCCCCGGATCCGGTCGGCCTCCCCCTGTCGATCGGAACGGCCGGAGCCGCTCCTCTCCCGGCTCCGGCCACCTTTTTGCCCGATGGCGCCGCCGGTGCGCTAAGGGCTGCTTCCGGCGGGCAGGACATCTCCTGTATCCGCACGGAAGACGGCACTGTCATCCTGTTTGACCGGCTGACGGGGAGGGCGGTTTCCGCCCTCACCAAAGCGGCAGCGGAAGCTGCACTGCGGCATCTCGCAGGCTCCCTGCCGGCCGCCAGCACCGCCTGACAATACCAACCCGACGTTCTGAACCTTTGCCTTGGCCCCCAGGCCGAGCGCCTGCCTTTGCGCGCAAATCAATGGATCCGACATGACTGCCTATACCGAGACCGAATTGCAGGAGATTGCCGTCTGGCTCAGGGATGGCCTGTCGGCGGCCAGGATCGCCATCCGCTTCACGGCACTGCGCGGCAGCCCGGTCTCGCGCAACGCCATCATCGGCATCGTCCACCGCAACAGCGCGCTGAAGACCATCGGCTTTGCCAATCCCAAGGGCGGCCGGTCCGGCGGGGGACCGAGGAAGAATGCGGTAAGGGCGAGTGCGGCCAGCGAGAACACCGCGGGGAAGAATCCGCCGGTGCAGCCGAACAAGCCCGCAAGGAAGCCAGACGTTTCGAAGCAGGCAGCGCCAACCGCGCCGGTCGCCAAACCGGCCCGTCAGCCACCGGCCAAGCCACTGTCGCCGCCTCAGCCGGCACGCTCGATCCCGGGCGAGGGGCGACTGGTGGTCGACGGCGAAATCTACCGCTTCAAGATGCCGGCGCCGCGCCCCGCCGCCATCGGTCGCCAGCCGCATGTCGCCGCCATGCGCTTCATCGATTGCCTGTTCGACCGCTGCCGCGCGCCGCTCGACCTGACGCTGGAGGAAGACCCCGATAATGATGAGCCAGGCAGCCGGCCGGGACCGGACATGCTGTGCTGCGGCCTGCGCACAAGGGCGCTGAAAAGCTACTGCGCCTACCACCAGGCGCGCTTCAACCGGCCTGTGGTGGAGGTGGTGTAGGCACCAGTTTCGGCGAGGGCTGATCGCCAGGCATCGGCTCCGGTGCGCTGGCGAAGCGATGAGCAGTGACAGGTCGGCAGGACAGAGGGGGGCGCGAAGGAACGCCAACCTTTCCAGCTCAACAATCCACCCCACAAGGATCACCCAATGAGCAAAAAAACCGCGCAGAAAGCAAAGCCGCCAAAACTGCCCAAAGACGAAGCCGAGCAGGTGCGCATCCGCCGCGAGATCGGCCATGATTTCGCGCTGAAGGATGATCGCTTCGGCCGCAAGCGGCTCAGCGTCGGCACCGAAGAGGCGCGGCGCGTCTACGAGGTTTCCAATGGCGGTTACACCGCGACCGGTGGCGTCGTGCGGCTGCGCAATGTCGATCCGCTCGTCGGCATCACCTCGCTGACGCGCCAGCAGCGCGAGGCCGGCCAGCGCTTTCGCGATGATTTCGAGCGCGCCTCGCGCGAGGGGCTGAAGCCAATGCCGTGGGAAGAGCGCGTCGACGGCGGGCGCATAAATGGCGGCATTCCCGACCGCGTGCTCAACGCCGGCCGCGCCCATGCCGGCGCCAGTGCCGCATTGGTGCATTGGGAACTGGCCGACGCCGTGCGCCAGATCTGTCTGGAAGGCCAGTCGGTGAAGGCGCTTGCCGAGCGTACCGGCGAGGGACGCGATGTGGTGGTGAAGCTGCTGAAGGTCGGACTGGATCTGCTGGCGGTGCATTACGGGATGATGCTGATGCGCAAGCCGCGATAAGGCCGGCGGTCCGCGAAGAGGCAAAAGCGGCCGGCCGGCAGATGCCGGCCGAACCGGTTCACGCTACCAGGGTCACCGTTCGCAAACGCGAATTTCCTCAACGATCCTGTGATGATGGCGCCAATGCTTGACCAGCTCTATGTGGCAGCGGCGATGATGCCTGTGGTACCTGTGATACCTGTAGCTGTTATCGTAGGCGTCATACTGATAATAGGGGCGAGGAGCGTAGTAGCGATCGCCGTAATAGTCGCGATATCCGTCATTGTAATAATCGTCATAGTAGCCGTTACCGATGCCGATCACGACGCGCCCGCCGGCATTCGCCGGGGCAATCATCGCTGCCGCTGCGGAGATGGCGATAATCGAAGCAAGCAGGAGCTTTCTCATGGCTGCCTCCTGTTCAAGGTTGATCTAATATAACCCCCGGAGCGCGACCTCGTTCCATAGTTTTTGCGAGATGTGAGAACCCCTTGTGCGAGCATTGCGGGATGAGGGTAAGCCAGCGTCACCGCTTGTCAGCCATCATCCTCCCTTTTTTGATCCGTTCGCCACGCGCAGCGTGAAGGGTGGACCAATTCAGTGAATCAAGTCCTGAGCCGGAAGGTGCCTACCGAAGCATTTACACAAGGGTAGCGCCGCCCCTCATCCGCCTGCCGGCACCTTCTCCCCGTATAGTTAACGGGGAGAAGGGAACAGCCGCGACCTCGGCGCCCTTTCTGCGACGTTGGCGATTGGCGAAAGCGGCGAGGACAGCATCTTTCTCCCCGTCACTATGGGGAGTTGAGGAATGGTCCGCGAAGCGGACGAAAAGCCAACTGCTTGGCTTTTCGAATGACGAACGTCCGGCAGGACAATGAGGGGCGGCGCTGACAGACGATCCTTATCAATGCGTCAGGCCGATTCAGCGTGCGTGCTAGGCACCCTTCTTCAGCGGCTTCCGCACTTCACCATCCTCCGGCGCCTTCTCCCACCCGAACACACTGCGCCCGCCAAGCAGATGCGACTGGTCGAACTCGCCGGCGACGATCTCTTTCAGGCTCGGCCCGGTGACGTAGCGCTCCAGCCGCCGCGCTTCACCGTCCAGCCGCTGCAGCGCGTCGAGCTCTTCCTCGCGGCCGAGCTTGGCCTTGCCGACGGCCGATTTCAGCACCGCGATCGTCTCGTCATAGACCTTCAGCGGCACCGGGAAGGGGTGCCGGTCCTTGCCGCCATGGGCGAGCGAGAAGCGCGCCGGATCGGAGAAGCGGCAAGGCGCGCCGTGCACCACTTCCGCCACCATGGCCAGCGCCCGCACGGTGCGCGCGCCGACGCCTGGCACCAGCAGCAGTTCGGGAAAATCGGCCGGCCCGCTTTCGATGGCGGCGGAAATGTTGCCGTGCAGCCGGTGCATGACGATGTCGCTCTCGCGCACGTCATGATGCGCCGGCATCACCAGATTGGGCAGCATCGGCTGCGCCGCTGGTTTCGCAGGCAGCGCTTTCGGCGACGGCGGCTCCAGCACGGCAAGCTCGTCCAGGATCCGCTCCGGGCTCATGGTCTTCAACAGGTCGAGCTGGACGGCCCGCGACGGCTCGGCGCGGTGGTCGGTCAGGTTGACGATCTCGCCCTGGGCCTCGCCCTCGATCGCCGCATGCGGCTGGTCGACGAAGCTGGTCAGCCCTTCGGACAACCAGTGGTAGCGGCGGGCCTGCCGGCTGTCGCCATTCATGCCTTGCTGCACCACCACCCAGCGGCTGTCGTCGGTGACGATGAAGCCGTGCAGATAGAGGTCGAAGCCGTCCTGCACGGCGGCGCTGTCCACCTTGGCGACCAGGCGGCTGGCGGTGGCGAGCGCCGCGCCATCGATGCCGACGCGCTCGCCGATCGCCGTCAGCTCCTGCGGCGTCTTGCGTGAATGCGCGCCGCGCCCGCCGCAGACATGGATGCCGAGCTCGCGCGACATCGGGTTCAGCCCGCGCTTCAGCGCGCCGACGACCGAGGTGGTGATGCCCGAGGAGTGCCAGTCCATGCCCATGACGGCGCCGAAGGACTGGAACCAGAACGGATGCGCCAGCCGCCGCAACAGCTCGTCGCGGCCATAGTGATGGATGATCGCCTCGCACAGCACGGCACCCAGCCGCGTCATGCGATCGCCCAGCCATTTCGGAACCCGCCCGCCATGCAGCGGCAGGTCCGCACTGCCGCTTCGCTGCGTCAAAGTTTTGTTCTCCGTGTCTAGGTGCCGCACCGGCTGCGCGCCTGAGATCTAGATGGCATCTGGGTGGAGATTTGCAAGTGTGGTGGGCGCAGCGCCCGTCGCCGCTCGGCTAAGCGCAAGCCTGGGTGAGAACTCGGCTTCGACTACGGCAAGTTTGACTTCGTCATCCACCAGGGCCAGCCAGTGCTGCTCGACGCCAACCCGACGCCAGGCCGGCCGAAAAGCGTGCGCTCGATGCTGGTGGGGGCGGCGGCGAATTTGGCAGATGGGTTTGAGGGGATGATGGGCCGTTGTGTTGTCCCATGGCGCGGATGAGACGACCCGCCATTTACCGCAGCACTCGAGACGGCTTGCGAAACGGGCGACCCGCAGATGCTTTTTCGTGTTATAATGCGCTTGCAGTGCACGCAATCTCGACCTCGGCAAAATGGCAGAGGTCGAAAGCTATTTTTGTCTTGGCGCCCCGGCACGGGCTCAACTCCGAAACGCTGGTGTGCTTATCCGGGGCGAGGAGGTTGTCCATGTCCACGAGTAGTGTCGACCGCCCACTGCAGCCGGGCGACCGGGCGCCGAATATTGTGCTCGATGCGATCTCCCGCGAAGGCAAAATCGCGCTGGACGATTTTCGAGGCCGAAGCCCGTTGTTGATCGGTTTGTTTCGAGGCCTGCACTGTGCCTTCTGTCGGCGCAATGTCGCGGCAATGGCGCAACTCGAGCCGGCCCTGCGTGAGAGAGGCGTCGAATGCCTGGCGGTGGTCAATACGCCGGTCGAGCGGGCGCGGCTCTATTTCCGTTACCATCCGGCACCCGACCTTCTCGCCGCATCCGACCCGGAGCGGGCCTCACACCGTGCTTTCGGATTGCGCGAGGTCGGAATGGACAAGGTCATGGGGCTCCGGATCCATCTCCCAGGCGAGTTGCCCAAGCCTATGGACCCCATGGCAATGGATGAGTTTCTCAACAAGAAGGAGGGGTATGAGATTACGGAAGCCGATCAGCAAATGATGGCTTCCGCTAAGGAGCTGCTTGTCGGTCAGTTCCTAATCGACCGAGGGGGCATTGTACGCTGGAGCTTCACTGAAGGTCTGGAGGATGGCCCCGATATTACGTTCAAGACACCGAACCCCGAGGAACTGATGTCGGCGGCTTCCCAAGTTGCACATTAACAGGCTGTCAGAGGCTGACGTTCGCGCCTTAGGAACGGCGCCTGCGCCATCCGATCGCGCGAGGGTCGCCTGCGCGAAAACACTCCGCGCATGCCCCCAAACATGCCCCATCGGATGCACATCGAAAACACTATATGATCGCGCCGCAGGTGAATTTTCCGACGGACGCCGATGCCGATTTTTTCAGTCAAGCACACGACCGTCTATCGCTATCGCCAGCCTGTGAGCTTTGGCGAGCACCGGCTGATGTTCAGGCCGCGCGACAGTTTCGATCAGCGGCTGCTGGACCATGCTTTGTCCATTGACCCCGAGCCGAAGGCGGTCGGCTGGATCCATGACGTTTTTGGCAATTGCGTTGCGGTGATCGATTTCGAGGGTTCGGCCAAGGAACTCCGTTTCGCCACAGACATCCGGCTCGATCATACGCCGCAGAATGCGCCGGATTTCCGCATCGATGAGACCGCGCTGAATTATCCGTTCTCCTACGATCCCGACGAGGCGGCCGACCTCGCTCAGACCATGGAGCGCCATCATCTCGACGATGGCGACGAGGTCGGCAAATGGGCGCGACAGTTCGTCAGTGCCACGGGACACACCGAGACCGGCAAATTGCTGATGACGCTCTGCTACGCCATCCACGAGAGCTTCGTCTATTCCCGGCGGGTCGAAACCGGGACGCAGCCGCCGCTGATGACCTTGCACCTGCGCAAAGGCACATGCCGGGACTTTGCGCTTTTCATGATGGAGGCAGTTCGCTCGCTGGGCTTCGCTGCCCGCTTTGTGACCGGCTACGTCTATGTGCCGAGCCGCGACAGTGCGGATGTGCGCGGCGGAGGCTCGACGCATGCCTGGTGCCAAGTCTACCTGCCTGGCGCCGGTTGGGTCGAGTTCGATCCCACCAATGGCATTGTCGGCAACCGGGATCTGATCAGGGTGGCCGTGGCCAGGCATCCCAGGCAAGCCATACCGCTTGCTGGAAGCTACTCCGGCAGTGCCTCGAGTTTCCTGGGGATGACCGTTGAGGTGAAGGTGACGAAGGAAACCGGCGCATAGGCTCCCTCGGCGTGGCAGTGGCCGCCGACAGGGGCTGGAGCCGGGTGAGAGGTGCTCCGCCTGGAGAGCATCTCTCACCTCGCATTTGCCCCGATCCGGGAGGGGACAGATCCGAGCAATGTGACCTCTCCCTCGAGGAGAAAGGTCAGGCCGCCAGCGCCCCCGCTGTTCTCATCTCACTCCTTAAAGCCCGCCGCACTGAACGGTTTCAGTCGACGCGCTTTAAGTCTTTGTTTCCATGCATGTCGTTGTCCCAAAACCGCTGTACACTTTTGGGCGACATGCATCAAAACAGCGCCTTCTCCACCACCGGCTCCAGCGATTCCGCAAACGGCGTCGCCAGGTGGTGGCGGTCGCGGTAGGCGAGTTTGCCGTTGATGAAGGCGTGGCAGGTGTTCTGGTCGCAGAACTGGTTGGTCAGGTCGATGTAGCTGGCGCCGGGCACGGCGCGCACAATGTCGCGCTCCATCGCCGCGCCGGCGTCGTTGGCGGCCTCGGTCCGTTTCTGGTCGCACAGCGACGGCGTTTGCCCGCGCCACAGCGCACGCGCCACGCAGGTGTCGACATGGTCGTCGTTGAACGGCACGTCGCGGATGAAGGCGACCTTCAGTCCGGCCCGGCTGAATGCGGTGAGCGTCGCGCGCAGGCCGGCGCGCGCATCGGCATCCCGGCTTTCGGGCATCTGCATGCCGACCGACATCTTGCGCAAACTCGACTGCGCGATCTCCGAAATCACCACCAGGCTCGGCCGCGCGGCGATGATCTGCCTGATCGATCGCTCGCGCCACTGATCGCATTCGGTGTAGTCGCGTTTCAGCTTGCTCACCCAGACCGTCATCCGAGAGGCCCGGCAGGAGGATTTGAGCCAGGTGACGACCTTGGTGTTGTTCTTCTCAGCCGCCTCGATCAGCGGCGTCGACCAGTGGTCGGCATGCGAGTCGCCAAACAGTGCAATCGTGTGCCCGGCGTTTCTGGTTCCGAACACGCAGGCTTTTGGCGTCACCGTCTCATAGCTGAGAACGCAGCCGGCCTCGCGGGCAGTGGAGGGGCGCGCAGCGCTGGCGGCGATGCTGCGCTGCTGCGGATCGAGATCGTGGACGACCAGCCTGGCATTGGCGTAGGCGGCTGCGACGCCGGTGCCGGTGAGGAGGACAGCCGGCACCAGCGCCCGCGCCGCATTGGCCATCAGCCAGGCGTTGCGGCGGATCGGGTTTTCGATGACATGGTAGGTAAACAGCGACAGCGCCAGCGTCAGCGCCATGCAGCCGAGCCGCTGCAGCGGCGAAAGCTCTGGCACCAGCGTCGCGGCATAGACGATCACCGGCCAATGCCAGAGATAGAGCGAGTAGGAGAGCTTGCCGACCCACTGCAGGGGCGGCAGCGCCAGGACGGCACTGGGGCCATTCCTGACCTCATTGTTCACGCCCTTGCCCGCTCCCGCCAGCAGCAACAGCACGGTGCCGGCCACCGGCATCAGCGCCATGAAGCCGGGGAAGGGGGCGTCCTCGGTAAAGGAGAGATAGGCGCCGGCGATGAGCGCCAGGCCGAGCCATGCCAGCGGCGCGGCGAGAAGCGGGCGGTCCTGCCAGAATTTTTGCGGCACCATGGTCGCCAGCCCGCCGGCGGCGAATTCCCAGGCGCGTAGCGGCGAGAAATAGAAGGCCCAGGGCTGCGCCATGGTGGTGAGCCATGCACAGACGGCGAACGAGATGAGGCCGGCAATGCCGATCACCAGGATCGCGCCGCGCTTGCCGGGGCGCAGCCATGCCGCCAGCACAAGCAGCGCCGGCCAGGCGAGATAGAATTGTTCCTCCACCGACAGCGACCAGAAATGGATGAACGGGTTGCTGGTCGCATCCGCCGCGAAATAGTCGAACGACCAGCGGATCAGCCAAAGATTGATCATGTAGGCCGAGGCGTACATGGCGCCCTTGGAATAGAGCGACTGTTCCTCCGGCGCCAGGATGAAGGCGCCGGCCACCAGCGTGGCAAGGATGACGAACAGCGACGCCGGCAACAGCCGCCTGGCGCGCCTGGCGTAGAAGCGCCACAGGTCCAGCCGTCCGGTCACGACGATTTCGGCGAGCAGATGGCGGGTGATCAGATAGCCCGAGATGACGAAGAAGATGTCGACGCCGGCAAAGCCGCCGGGCAGGCCGGTAAGGCCGAAATGGAAGGCGATGACACCGGCAACCGCCAGTGCGCGCAATCCTTCGATATCGGGCCGGAACGATGCTGGCACGGTGAAACCTCGTCCTGTCGCATGATCCCGGAGCAAAGTCCGCCTGGCCGAGATGCCGGTAACATCTCGCCGGGGATCACACGTGCTGCAGCGTCCCTTCGCGCCGGGATGGACGCGTGGGGCCGTAGCCGTTGACAGCCCGCCCGATGCTAAGACTCGACCCTGCAGGCCGATATCGCAATGCAACAAATCTAACGCAGTGCAACATAAGTCGAGATTCTTCCTTCTCCCCGTTCACGGGGAGAAGGTGCCGGCAGGCGGATGAGGGGCCGCGCCGCCGCTGTTCCAGTATGGCCTGCGCCCTATTTATCTGGTGCGGAATTGGCAGAATGACGAGCGTTCGCGCCGCCCCTCATCTGGCTGCCGCCATCCTCTCCCCGTGAACGGGGAGAAGGACGCTATCCCCGCCACCTTCGCCGATCTCCGACATCGTGGGTCGGCCCCCCGCGTTGCCCCTGTCATGCGCATCGGCTATTTCACCGCCAGCCAATGCAGGCGCAAACGGAGCCCGACCATGACCAACACCACCATCCTCAAATTCGGCGCTGTCGAGCATGCCGATGGCGAAGACCTGCCGGGCTGGATCGCGGTTGAGGGCAGGCCGACCATGCAGACCGCCGTCCAGCACACCACCGCCGACGGCAAGGTAATGTCGGGCACCTGGCGGGCCTCGCCCGGCACCTACCACGCCACCTATACCGACTACGAGTTCGTGCACATGATCGCCGGCCGCATCATCATCACGCCGGATGGCGGCACGCCGGTCGAGGTCGGTCCGGGCGATGCGTTGTGGTCGAAGCCGATTTCAAGGGCACCTGGCAGATCCTCGAGCCGGTGACCAAGCACTTCGTCGTCAAGCTTGCTTGATCGACCGTCGTCAGGGCTTCCTGATCGACGCCAATATCACAGATAGGCGCGCTTCATCGCGCCTGTTTGTCGCGCGTCCTCTGCGGAATACATTGCGGCGCCGATCTGCCGATAATCCTGTTGATTATGGCTTCATCGGCGTCTTCATGGCCGGTGAGTTCGCGCAGCAGATCCCTGGCATGCTGGATCCAATGCCGCTCGCCAATCAGCCCTTCGGCGACCGAAAGCCTGAATGCACTTCTGACAATGTCGAAGTCGTGCGCGGATATGAAGGGTGTGGTGTCGTCTTCCATCGTATGGCTCCCGCCGGGCGGGAGTACGATGTACACTCTCAAGCACCGGTGCCCGTGACATGGCCGGCGACACCGGCATTATATGCTCTGACAAAACATTAGCGAGTCATTCCGGTCGCGGTGGAACCGATCGCCATCCCCGACTGTTGTGTCGCAGGAAGGCGGCCCCATGCCCCTCACGGTTCGAGCCACACTCTGCGAAATCCGCGACGACCTCCATGCCTTGCGCAAGACGGTGGCCGCGCGCGGCCAGATCGAGACGATCCAGGCCATCGATGCGCTGATCGGCGTTGCCGAGTCGGAGGCGGTCCGCGCCATTCGGCGCATCGATCTCGCGCCTGATTTTCAACGCAAACGCTTCAACGAGTATCGACGGGAAGAACAATGGACATCAGGGAGATGACGCAGCAGGAATGCACCGCCATGCTGAAGTCGGCCAGGCTCGGCCGGCTGGCCTGCGTCCACGACAACAGGCCTTACGTGGTGCCGATCCACTTTGCCTTCGGCGACAATTTCATCTTCAGCTTCTCGCTGCCGGGCAAGAAGGTCGAATGGATGCGAGAGAACCCGAATGTCTGCCTGCAGGTCGACGATGTCGGCACCGTTCATGGCTGGAAGAGCGTTGTCGTCGACGGCCTGTTCGAGGATCTGCCCAAACCGCCCGCGCTCGATGCCACGATTCCGGCCAGGGATCAGCAGATCCCTGCGTCCAATCATGACCGGGAATTTGCCTGGTCGCTGCTGCAGAAGCACGCCAATTGGTGGGAGCCGGGAGCGTTGAAACCCGGCCAGGCCGGTTCGGGCAGCCATCTGTTCTACCAGATCAGGATCGAGACGATGTCGGGGCGGCAGGCGTATCGCTAGGCGCGCGGCCCGACAGGTCGACGGGGGCACCGCTCGTCGGTGGAGGCCATCGCAGGATTGGAACGTCTTGGCGCTCGAACGCGTTTATGTCCATCAAGGAGTATCAAAAACAAATGGCCATTCAAACGGATTACCGAACGAATAGAGCCGACTATGCGATTGCAGCAAAGCCGAAGCCGACTGGCGCTGCTGTTGCCGCCGAAGCAAAAAAGAAGGCGGTGCGGCTTGATGATCAGCTTAACGATCAGCGTTCCGCCAGGCTGTCAGCAAATCCGTCGGATACGTCGGACAAGCCAAAACCCAGATCGCGCGGGTAGGTTTGGTCGCCAACGCTAAGCCGCGCGCGGTATCCGCGATGTAAACGTCGCCCTGGTCACCGACACGGTGGTGCCGTTAGAGTCGCTGATGACATCCACCCGGGCTTCCAACTGCTTGACCAGCGCGTCGACGATGGCTGTTCCCAGGCCAGCACTCGGCACGTCGCTGGCGAGTTTGCCGATGCCGTTGTCCGAGACTGTCAGCTTCCAGTCGCTGTCATTGGTCTCGTAGGACACGTGGATCAGGGCTGCAGCCTTCTCCCGGGGGAAGGCATATTTGATAGCGTTGAGCACCAGTTCGGTGACGATCAGCCCGAGGCTGACTGCCTTTTGCGAGTCCATCCTGCCGCCTTGAGCGGTGACCTTGACGGCAATCGGCTGGGCATCGCCGACCATCGACGAGGCCAGGCTGCTGCACAGTTTCGGCAGATAGGAGCCGACGTCGATCTCGTCGATGCCGGCCGAGGTGTGGAGATGGCGCTGTACTTCGGCCACCGACAGCACGCGCTGATGGGCGTCCTTGAGGTGCTGGCGGGTTTCCTCGGAGGTGACGGATCGCGCCTTCAGCAACAGGATGCTGGCGATGATCTGCAGGCTGTTGGCAACCCGGTGCTCCATCTCGCGCAGCAGCACGTCCTTCTGTCGCAGCAATTCTTCGGTGCGGCCAAGAAGCTCTTCCTTCTCACGCTCGATGACGCGGCGCGCCGTTATGTCGTTGAAGGCGAGCAGGATGGTGACGGCCGAACTGTGGTCATAGAGGACCTTTCGCGCGTTGAGCAGCATTGTGCGCTGGCCGATATTGGGGAAATCATAATCGACCTCGAAACCGTCCATGGCGGTCTTCTCGGGGATGATCGTCTCCAGCAACAGACGTAGGGCGGGAATATCCCATTGGCCGTCGCCGAGCGCATAAAGCAAGGCGCCGTGCGTCTGTTCTGGGTCGACCTTGAAGGTCTTGTAGAACGAGCGGCTGGCTGCCAGCACATGAAACTTTTCGTCGAGCACGAGGAAGGGCTCGGCAATCGTATTGACGATCGCCTGCGCCAGCGTTTGCGCGTCCTCGATATTCGCGATGGGGTGGAACAAGGCGCAAAGCCGATCTGGAGGCGCAACGCCTCCGCTCAACTTCATCTTCTACATCATTGCCGGCCTGGAGTCGCGAACTGAATCGATGTGGCTCCCGCTGCCTTGCGCGGTCGCCAGCGTCCCCCTCATCCCGTCGGGAAGAGGAGGACGTAGCAAAGCGAATATCGGTTAAGGGGGCGTCACCCCGTTCGCTTCGAACCGATGCGGATCGAAAAGCTGAGACGATGGCGTTCGGCGGTGCCTTGTCGATGAGGTCGCCCATCAAGATCGCCGCGCCGCTGCCGGGCGACCTTGCCGATGGTTAGCCAAGAGCGAGCGGCGCACTCCGAGAGTGCATGCCGCCCGTCCGGCGCCGGGCCGTCAATGCTGTTGTAACGAAACCCCCCAGCCCCGTCTCAACCGCCACGGCCATGGCGTGACCCATGGCTTGGTATACGCATGCACCCCCGCGGTCTGTCAACGCCCGCCCAGAGGGATGCCGGGAGGTCGATTTTGTGCCTCCCGGCTGGCTTTCCGGGCAACTGCCCGCAGGCCATCTGTCACGACAAAAATCGTTGTAAGTGGCGGTTTTCCGGGCTTTCCCCCGGCTCGGGAGCGGCGACGCCGGCGTCACTTCCGTCGCGATCTAGGCGCTTGAATCGATTTGCCTTTCCGGGCTGAAACGTTTCAGGAGGCTGGTTTTCAACCTGACTTTTTTTGGGTGTAATTCCCTTGCGTCCGTTTTGAACCCGCGAGTTGTTCAGGGCGGCCCGTCATGCCGGCATTGCAATCAGGGATTGCCGTCGGCCAATCGCGCCTCCGGTGCGGCCGTCGAGCGCCGCGCCATGCCGCTGATGACATAGGCGGCAGCGCCCAGCGCCGTGATCCAGAAGCTGGTCGGCCAGTCGGTCAGGAAGGCGAGCGACAGGCTGATCCACGCGATGACGACGGCAAGCGCGATCGAGGCCAGCACGCCGGCGGCGACGCCGCTGGTCAGCCTGAGCGCGGTGGCGGCGGGCGCCACCATCAGCGCGAAGACCAGCAGCACGCCGACGATCTGCACCGCCTCGGAGGTGGCGACGGCGACCAGCACCATGAACAGGGTCGAGACCAGGGTGATCGGCACGCCGCGCGCTTCGGCGAGTTCCGGCTGCAGGCTGGCGAACAGCAGCGGCCGGGCGATCAGCACCAAAGCGGCGAGGATTGCCACCGCCAGCACCGCCAGCACGATGACGGTGCGCAGGCTGATGCCCAGCACATTGCCGAACAGCACGTTGGTCGCCTGCGAGGCGAAGGCGGTGTAGAAGTGCAGAAACAGCAAGCCGAGACCCAGCGACAGCGTCAAAACGATGCCGATGGCGACGTCGCGATGCGCGCGTTCGCCGAGCAGTCCGATACCGATGCCGGCAGCGATCGTGAACACGGTGAGACCCAGAAACGGCGACAGCCCGATCAGGCCGGCACCGGTGGCGCCGGGAAAGCCGACATGGGAGAGCGCATGGCCGGCGAAGGTCTGGCCCCTGAGCACGAGGAAATAGCCGACTGCGCCCGAAACTATGCCGACAATGGTGCAGGCATAGAAGGCGTTGCGCATGAATTCATAGTCAAAGATCGTGGACATGCGCCCCGCTCTCCAGTTCGACATCGTCGGCCATGACGAAGATGCGGCCGGCGACGCGCACCACATTGATGTGCGTGCCATAAAGTTTCGACAGGACCGGGCCGCTGATGACCTCGTCGACGGAGCCGATCGCGGCCTTGCCATTGCCGAGATAGAGCACGCGGTCGACGGCGCGCAGCAGCGGGTTGATCTCGTGCGAGCAGAACAGCACCGCTATGCCCAGCCGCTCGCCGATCTCGTGCACCAGCTCGATGATCGCGCGCTGATGCGCCGCGTCGAGGCTGATCAGCGGTTCGTCGAGCAGAAGCAGTTGCGGATCGCCGATCAGCGATTGCGCGATCAGGATGCGCTGGCGCTCGCCGCCGGAAAGTTCGCCCAGCGGCCGCCGCGCGAGATCGGTGGCGCCGATTGCTTCCAGCGCCTTCCAGGCGGCTTCCTTCTCGGCGCTGGACGGGACCGGCCAGCCCCAGCGATGCCCGCCGACAGCACTCAGCACGAAGTCGAGGCCGCTGATGCCGACATCGCCAAGCGCGCGCCGCGCCTGCGGCATATAGCCGATGGCGGCATTGCCGCGCGTCGGCGGTTTGCCGAGCACGGAGATCGTACCGCCGGCCGGCTTTATCAGGCCGAGTATGGCGCGCAGCATCGTTGTCTTGCCGGCACCATTGGCGCCGAGCAGGCCGATAAAAGCCCCTTGCGGAATCGAAAAGGAGACGTCGGATAAAACCCGGCGTCCCCCATAGGTCAGCGTGACCTTGTCGAATTCAATTGCGTTCATTCAGTCACGTTTATTGGCAGTCACGTTCATTGACAGTTCATTGTGTACGGGCTGCGAGCGCCTTCTGGACCGCATCGATCTGGCCGCCGAACCAGGTCTGGATCGTCTGGCCCGCCGGTTCGGTCTCGGTGACGCCGATGACGGTGACCTTGTTCTGTTTTGCAATGTCGAGCAACCTTGTCGTGGCCTCGTCGGTCACCTGCGAATTGTAGAACAGGATCTTGGCCGAGCCGTCCTTCAGGCTGTTCTCGAATGCCGCCACCTGGGTGGCGCTCGGCTCCGCATCGTTCATCAAGGCCACCTGGAAATCATAGTTCAGCATCTTGAGGCCGAGCGCCTCCGCCATGTAGCCGAAGACAGGCTCGGTGGCGGTCACCTCGGTGCCAGCGTAGGTCTTCTTGACGTCGGCGATTTCCTTGTCAATAGCCTCGAGCGAGGTCTGGAAGGCCTTCAGGTTCGCCTCGTAATGCACGGCATTGGTCGGATCGCGCTTGGCAAGATCGGCGCTCAGCGCCTTGGCGATGGCCGGCAGCGTCGCCGGGTCGTACCACAGATGCGGATTGTCGCCCGACTTCTTGCCGATCAGGTCGGCGGCAACGATGGTCGTGCGGTCTTTGCTGGTCGAGGCTGACAGCAGCTTGTCCATCCACGGATCGTAGTCGGCGCCGTTGTAGATGATGATCTTGGCGTCGGCGATGATGCGCGCCGTCGACGGGCTGGTCTCGAACAGATGCGGATCGTCATCGGGACTGGCCAAGATGCTGGTGACCGTGACATTGCTGCCGCCGATCTGCCGGGCGAGGTCGCCATAGAAATTCTCGGCCGCCACGATGGTCAGCTTGTCTTCAGCGCGGGCGGCCGTGCCGGTCAAAAGCGGCACCGCAACCAGCAGCGCAGCGAGAAAGGGAATGGGGCGCATCCTTGGTCTCCTCTTGCAATCCGGGAAGGCACGTCGCCGGAGAGCTGTCCGTGCCATGTAATTGTATAACGGTAACAATATAACGTTTGCGTCAAAAATACGTCCGATGTCAATGTGCTTTTTCAGCGGCGCACTTTTTCGCGCGCACAAAAGCGTGAGCGGCCCGCGCCGATCTGGCGGGGCCGCTCATGCTTGTCTGCTTGTCGGCGAAATGCGAAAGGGCAGGGGATCGCCGGCACCGCGAGGCCGCCGGCAAGCAAGCCGGTCGCGGCGGTATTCCTGATGAATTCGCGGCTGGTAAGTTCCTTGCGTGTTGCCGTCAGCTTTGCGGACGCCTCCCCTCCCACGCGTCCTGCAACAGGGCGCGGATTGCGGCGCGGTCGAAAGGCCGCGGATTCCAGTATCGGTTCTTATTAGCGATCTCGGCGGCGCGGTCGAGATCTGTCTGCTTGAGGCCGAGTTCTTTCAATGTCAGCGGCGCGCCGACCGCCTTGGCGAAATCGTGGAGACCGCCGCCGGCGCTGCTGCCAAAAATGTCGGCGACCGGCTTCAGCAAGTCGGGCACAGCGCCGGCGTTGAAGCCGATCGTGTGCGGGAGCATCACCGCATGGGTCTCGGCATGCGGCATGTCGAAAGAGCCGCCCAGCGTATGGCAGATCTTGTGATGCAGCGCCATGCCGACGATGCCAAGCACCGTGCCGCACAGCCAGGCGCCGTAGAGCGCATCGCCGCGTGCATCGAGATTTCTAGGCTCCTTGATCAAGACCGGCAGCGCCGTCTTCAGCGCGCGCAATCCTTCGGTCGCCATCAGCGTCGAGATCGGATTACGGTCCTGCGCGTAGAGCGCCTCCGCCGCATGGGCCATGGCGTTGAGGCCGGAGGTGACGCTCATCGCCACCGGCAGGCCGACCGTCAGCTCCGGATCGTAGATCACCACTTCCGGCAAGATCTTTGCGTCACGCATTGTGGTCTTTTCGCCATTCTCGGTCTGGCCGAGGATCGGTGTCACCTCTGAGCCGGCATAGGTGGTCGGGATGACGATCTGCGGCA
This sequence comes from Mesorhizobium sp. CNPSo 4684, assembly GCF_057784315.1. NCBI lineage: Bacteria > Pseudomonadati > Pseudomonadota > Alphaproteobacteria > Hyphomicrobiales > Phyllobacteriaceae > Mesorhizobium > Mesorhizobium sp. CNPSo 4684. Next base: position 37,497 of record NZ_JBWLUX010000018.1, read on the forward strand.
GGTCGGTGCGGCAGGCGATCGCCTTGCCGAGCCCGGTTGTCGAACCGCCGCCAAGCGCGACAACGCAGTCGGCGTTGATCTCCGTTGCCTTGGCCATTGCCGCCTCGGTTACCTCGATCGGCGTGTGCATGGCAGCGTCCGAAAAGGTGCCCGCCGCCAGCGCGCCGAGCGACTTGGCAAGCGCCTCGCCATCGGCAGCCCGATGCGGCGTCGACAGCACCAGCGCACGCTTGCAGCCTAGTTTCTCGATCCATGTCCCGACCTGCGAGGAGGCGCCGTTGCCGAAGACGATACGCGCCGGACTGCCGGAATAGGTGAACGTCCTTGCCATGCCGCTCCGCTCCCTTTTGCACACCATCAGTATGACCGAGCCGAAATCGAGCGACCAGCCCTCGCTGTCGGCGACACGTTTGAAATCGCCGACCAGTTCCGGCTTGACGCCTAACAGCGCGTCTTCATCGAGGCGCGGATCGCCGCGCTCGAGTCGTCAGCGTCTCGAAATTGTCGGCGCGGATGAGGAAGTGGATATGTGCCGGGCGGTTGAGCGGATAGTTCAACTGCGAGGCGCTCGGCCTCCAATCAGTGTTCGCGGCGAAGTCGGCGGTCTTCCACCACCCGCGCCAGCACCTCCGTCGGGTCGCGGTCGACGGGCAAGGCGAGGGCGTTCTCGACATCGCAGCCGGTGAGGCCGATATCGCGGCGCTCGCACTCGCTCATGGCAGCCAGAAATGCGAGCTGGCTACGCGCCTTCCAGAAGCGCGGTAGCCACAGCAGCGTCCATTTCGCCGCCGCGTACAGCCGGAAAAACAGGGAGAAGGAAGGGCGCCGCCCGTAGCCGGTTTCGGCACCGATGAAATGATCGGTCGTCGTCATGGGGTTTGTCTCCGTGCTGGACATGGTTGCCTCCTGTTGTGATCTCCGGCATTCGGCGCAGCCTTGGCCTGTGCGTCGGTTGCAGTGATCTCGCCCACGCGTCGCGGTTTCGGTTTTCTTGCCACCTTCATCGTTGAGTGCGAGATTGCGCTCGTCCGAGATGCATGTCCGGAAAGCGGTCTGAAAGAACGCTGACGAAGCCCTGAAAATTGCGAGGAGCAGACAGTCGCGATGAACGCCGAGCCGCAGCCGATCTATCGCTTCGCCGGCTTCAGCCTCGACACGCGCGCCGGAGTGTTGCGCGACGGTTCGGGCGAGATCGCGCTGCGCCCGAAATCGCTCGACCTGCTGATTTATCTTATCCGCAACGCCGGCCGGCTGGTGTCGAAGGACGAGCTGCTGCATGCGGTGTGGAGCGACGTGATCGTCACCGAGGATTCGCTCACCCAATGCATCAGCGACATCCGCCGCGCCCTGGGCGACAGAGCGCAGACGCTGGTCCGCACCATGCCACGCCGTGGCTACATGTTCCCCGGCGAAGTGCTGGAGCGACCGCCAGCTGTCGATGTGCGTCCGTCACCTCAGCTCCCCGACAAGCCGTCGCTCGTCGTGCTTCCGTTCGAGAACCTGTCGTCGGACCCGGAGCAATCCTACCTCGCCGACGGCACGGTAGAGGAGATCACGGCGGCGCTGGCGCGCATTCGCGGCCTGTTCGTCATGTCGCGCAACTCGGCCTTTGCCTACCGCGGCCAGGCGCTCGACCTGCCGCGCATCGGTCGCGAGCTCGGTGTCCGCTACGTGCTGGAAGGAAGCGTGCGTCGGCATCTCGATCAGCTCCGCATCTCGGCCAGGCTGATCGAGGCCGAGACCGGCAGCCTGATCTGGGCGGAAGGCTTCAAGGGTGACATCGCGGATACGTTTGCGCTGCAGGATAATGTGACGGCGGGTGTCGCAGGCGCCATCCTGCCGTCGATCCAGATGGCGGAGATCGAGCGTGCGCGCCGCAAGCGGCCGGGCGACCTGCAAACCTACGATCTGGTGATGCGCAGTCTGCCGCATGTCTGGGCGCTCGGCCGCCAGGACAATGCGATCGCCATCGAGACGCTGGAGAAGGCTTTGCTGGGCGATCCCGACTATCCGCTGGCCCTGTCGCTGCTGTCCTGGTGCCATGCGCAGCGCAGCGTCTACAATTGGTCGACCTCGCCTGAGGCCGACCGGCGCCGTGCGCTGGGGCTGGCGGAGCGATCTGCCGAACTCAACGGGGACGATCCATTTTCCCTGGCCGTGCTCGGCGCTGCCCACACCGTGTCGAGCAATTTCGTCACTGCAGCCGCGTTGCTTGAAAAGGCGTGTTCAATCGATCCCAATTCGGCCTTCGCCTGGAACAGGAGCGGCTGGGTTGCAGCCTACAGAGACGAGGTCGAGCGGGCGGTCGAATGCTTCGAGCGGTCGTTGCGACTGGGGCCGTTCGATCCCATGGTTTATACCTGTCATTTGGGTCTGGCTGTCGTGCATTTCAGCGCAGGGCGGCCCGGCCAGGCGGCGGATCTGTATCTGCGTGTCCTGGCGGAGCATCCGAACGCCTTGTGGATCCTGCGTACGCTGATCCCGGCCCTGGTCGAAGCGGGACGCATCGACGAAGCCCGGCAGCATATGGCCCGTTGTCAGCGCGAATATCCGGAGCTCACCTTGCGGGCGGTTCGCGACTCGATGCCCTTTAGAGTTGAAATTCTCGACCGACACGAAAACGCGCTGAGAAGCCTTGGAGTGCCGGAGTAGAGACCACTTGGCTGGGCGGAGTGCGATGCGAGAGACGCCGCCCTGTCGCAAACGCGTCACCTCGACCGCAAAAATGTCAAAAAAGTATCAGTCAGGTGGACACACCGTGGTGGCGGCGGCAAGGATTGCCGCCTAAGCTTTGATCACTGCAGAGAGCGGCAAACGCGGCCTGCGGGAGAGGGCACTGCAACTGGTCGCATGACCGGACCGGCGCCGGGAGGAACTTACATGAATCCGGACTTGGAAGTCGTCCAGATCAGACGTGGCGAGTCGTTCAAGGCCTGGGCCCACGGCTACCCCTTCCACACCGTGCGCTGGCACTTCCATCCCGAATACGAAATCCATCATGTCGTCGCGACGTCAGGCCGCTATTTCGTCGGCGATTTCATCGGCGAGTTCGAGCCCGGCAACCTCGTGCTCACCGGCCCGAACCTGCCGCACAATTGGGTCAGCGACGTTCCGCCGGGCACCAGCGTGCCGCTGCGCGGCCGCGTCGTGCAATTCTCGCAGGAGTTCATTGCCGATGCCACGACGGCGCTGCCGGAGCTTGCCGGCTGCGCGCCCATCCTCGAGCTCAGCCGCCGCGGCGCTTTGTTCTCCACTGCCACCGCTAAGCTTGCCGCACCTGTGCTGGCCGAACTGGTCGAAGCGCAAGGCGTGCGCCGCATCGCTTTGTTCATGGAGCTCATCGACATCTTGAGCCGTGCCGCCGATGTGCGGACGCTGACCAGCGCCAGCTACCTGCCCGATCCCTCCGGCTTCATGTCGGCCGGCGTCAACAAGGCGCTTGCCTATATCAACGCCAATCTGACCGAGCCGTTCAGCGAGAGCGATCTGGCGGCGATTGCCGGGCGCAGCCCGAGCGCGTTTTCGCGCAGCTTCCGCCGCCACACCGGCATGGCGCTGGTGCAATATGTCAACCGGCTGCGCATCAACCTCGCCTGTCAGTTACTGATGAGCGAGGCCGACATGCCGATCACCGAGATCTGCTACGCCGCCGGTTACAACAACATCTCGAATTTCAACCGCCAGTTCCTGACGCAGAAAGGCATGTCGCCTTCGCGCTTCAGGGCCTTGCTGGCGGAAAACATCAGTGCGGAGATTGCCGCCTAACAGGGAGGACCGGGAGGAGCTTTAGACATTTTGGGAAGAAAGGACGCGGGGCGTGCGTTGGAGGTGCCCCGTGCTGGAGATCGCTTGTCCTGAAATCCAGCGATATCAAGAGGATGCGCAGCACGGATCAAGTGCGTCGTCATTCCTCGCAACAGTTCGACTTGCAGTCAAGGCCCGGCGCGCCATGTGGTGACAGGGCTTCGTGAAACAATTGAAACGGAGATATCAGAATGACCAGATTTGCTTCGACGGGAGCCATCGCGCTCACGCTTTCTCTCCTCAGCGGCACCGCCGCCTTTGCAGCCCCTGTCACCGATGCCACGGTCGCCTTCCTGATGCCCGACCAGGCCTCGACGCGCTACGAGCAGCACGACTATCCCGGCTTTGCCGCCGAGATGAAAAAGCTCTGCCCCGGCTGCAAGGTGATCTACCAGAACGCCGATGCCGACGCCTCGCGCCAGCAGCAGCAGTTCAACTCGGTGATCTCGCAAGGCGCCAAGGCGATCGTGCTCGACCCGGTCGACTCGACCGCCGCCGCCTCGCTGGTCAAGCTGGCGCAGAGCCAGGGCGTCAAGGTCATCGCCTATGACCGGCCGATCCCGACAGCACCGGCCGACTTCTATGTCTCGTTCAACAATGAAGGCATCGGCAAGGCCATCGCCGACTCGCTGGTCGAACACCTCAAGGCGCTGAAGGTCGATCCGGCCAGCGGCGGCCTGCTGCAGATCAACGGTTCGCCGACCGACGCGGCCGCCGGCCTGATCAAGAAGGGCATTCACTCGAGCCTCGACAACAGCGGCTACAAGATCCTGGCCGAATACGACACGCCGGAATGGGCGCCGCCGAAGGCGCAGCAATGGGCAAGCGGCCAGATCACCCGCTTCTCCACCCAGATCGTAGGCGTCGTCGCCGCCAATGACGGCACCGGTGGCGGCGCCATCGCCGCCTTCAAGGCGGCCGGCGTCGATCCGGTGCCGCCGGTCACCGGCAATGACGCGACCATCGCCGCATTGCAACTGATCATCGCCGGCGACCAGTACAACACCATCTCCAAGCCGAGCGAGATCGTCGCCGCTGCTGCCGCCAATGTCGCCGTCCAGCTCCTGTCGGGCGAGACGCCGAAGGCCGAAATGACCCTCTACGACACCCCTTCGCAGCTGTTCACGCCGGCGGTGGTGACGCAGGAAAACCTCAAGGCCGAGATCATCGACAAGAAGATCAACACTGCCGAAGAGCTCTGCGTCGACCGTTACGCCGAAGGCTGCAAGAAGCTCGGCATCACCAACTGATCGGATTATCCTGATCCTGGCTTCCGGCTGCCTTTGCGGCGGCCGGAAGTCCGCAGCCACTCTTGACCGGTCATCCGGAAAGGTTTGCCACTATGTCTGACATCTCTGACGGACCGGTTCCGGCGGGTGAGCTGGTGCTCAGCCTGCGCGGCATTTCGAAGAATTTCGGCGCCGTTTCGGCGCTCACTGACATCGATCTCGATGTCCACGCCGGCGAGGTGGTGGCGCTGGTCGGCGACAATGGCGCCGGCAAGTCGACGCTGGTCAAGATCCTCGCCGGCGTCCACCAGCCGACCTCGGGCACCATCAATTTCCGCGGCAAGCAAGTGACCATGCCCGACCCGAGCGCTGCCTTGACGCTCGGCATCGCTACCGTCTTCCAGGATCTGGCGCTGTGCGAAAACCTCGATGTCGTCGCCAACATTTTTCTCGGCAAGGAGCTCAGCCCGCTGCGGCTGGACGAGGTGGCGATGGAAATCCGCGCCTGGACGCTGCTCAACGAATTGTCGGCGCGCATTCCAAGCGTGCGCGAGGCGGTCGCCTCGCTGTCCGGCGGCCAGCGCCAGACCGTGGCGATCGCCCGCTCGCTGCTGCTCGACCCCAAGGTCATCCTGCTCGATGAGCCGACCGCAGCCCTCGGCGTCGCCCAGACGGCAGAGGTGCTGAACCTCATCGACCGGGTGCGTGAGCGCGGCCTCGGCGTGCTTATGATCAGCCACAACATGGAAGATGTGCGCGCCGTCGCCGACCGCATCGTCGTGCTCAGGCTTGGCCGCAACAATGGTGTCTTCGAACCCGACGCCTCCAACCAGGAACTGGTCAGCGCCATCACAGGCGCCGCCAACAATGCAGTGTCGCGCCGCGCCGAACGGCGCAAGGCAGCCGAACAGGCGCACAATCAGGAGCAGCGGCCATGAGCGCGGAGCCCAAGCAGGACATCTCCTCGTCAACGGCGCTCGACCGCAGCGACGTGCGCGTCAAGCACCAGGCCGGCGTCGGTGGCGCGATCAGCGCCTTCTTCGACCGCGTCCGCTCCGGCGACCTCGGCTCGCTGCCGGTGATCGTCGGCCTGGTCATCATCTGGAGCGTGTTCACCGCTCTCAATCCGGTCTTCGTTTCGTCAAGCAACCTGGTCAATCTGCTGTTCGACTGTTCGACCGTCGGCGTCATCGCGCTCGGCATCGTCTGCGTACTGATGGTCGGCGAGATCGACCTGTCGGTCGGCTCGATCAGCGGCTTTGCTTCGGCCATGGTCGGCACGCTGTGGGTCAACCAGGGCTGGCCGGTGGCGCTCGCGATTGTCGCTGCACTCGCTGTCGGCGGCTTCATCGGCGCGCTCTACGCTTTGCTGTTCAACCGGCTCGGCATGCCCAGCTTCGTCTCGACGCTCGCCGGCCTGCTCGCCGTGCTCGGCCTGCAGCTCTACATCCTGGGCTCCACCGGCTCGATCAATCTGCCCTATGGCTCGAACCTGGTGAATTTCGGCCAGTTGCTGGTCATGCCGGACTGGCTGTCCTATGCGCTGGCCGCAGTTCCCGGCATCGTCATGCTCATCACCGGCCTGCGCACGGTCAGCCGCCGTCGCGCCGTGAATTTGTCGGCGCCGTCGGTCGGCGGCCTCATCGTGCGGGTCGCCGCCTTGACCATCCTGCTCGAGCTGATTGTCGGCTATCTCAACCAGGCGCGCGGCATACCGTGGATGTTCGGCCTGTTCGTCGGCCTGGTGGTGGCGATGAACTATGCGCTGACCCGCACCCAATGGGGCCGCTCGATGACCGCCGTCGGCGGCAACCGAGAAGCGGCGCGCCGCGCCGGCATCAAGGTGCGCTCGATCTATCTCAGCGCTTTCGTCATGTGTTCGATGTTCGCCGCTCTCGGCGGCGTGCTGTCGGCGGCGCGGCTGGCCTCGGCCAGCCAGCAGGCCGGCACCGGCGACGTCAACCTCAACGCCATCGCGGCGGCGGTCATCGGCGGCACCAGCCTGTTCGGCGGCCGCGGCAGTGCCTACTCCGCGCTGCTCGGCATCATCGTCATCCAGTCGATCGCCAGCGGGCTGACCTTGCTCGATCTGTCGTCGTCGCTTCGCTACATGATCACCGGCGCCGTTCTGGCGATCGCGGTCATCGTCGACTCCCTGGCACGCCGCTCGCGGGTTTCCCACGGCCGCGCCTGAACGCAATCATAACTCGAGGATAAAATGGCTCAGGATTTGAGTGGAAAAGTCGCGGCGATCACCGGCGCCGCCTCGGGCATCGGGCTGGAATGCGCCAGGGCGCTGATTGCCGCCGGTGTGCGCGTCGTGCTCGTCGACCGCGCCGAGGACGCCTTGAAGAACGTCTGCGCCGAACTCGGCCCCAACGCGATCCCGCTGGTGATCGATCTGATGAAGCCGGCCAGCGTCGCGACGATGATGCGGCAGATCCTGGAGAAGGCGGGCCAGCTCGACATCTTCCACGCCAATGCCGGCGCCTATGTCGGCGGCCCGGTGCTCGACGGTGATCCCGATACATGGGACCGGGTGCTGAACCTCAACATCAACGCGGTGTTCCGTTCCATCCACGCCGTGCTGCCGCACATGGTCGAACGCAAGACCGGCGACATCATCGTTACCTCTTCGATCGCCGGACTGGTGCCGGTCGTCTGGGAGCCGATCTATACCGCCTCCAAGCATGCCGTGCAGGCCTTCGTCCACACCGTGCGCCGGCAGGTCGCCCCGCATGGCCTGCGCGTCGGCGCGGTACAGCCGGGCCCAGTGGTGACGGCGCTGATCAGCGATTGGCCGAAGGATAAGCTTGATGATGAACTGGCCAAGGGCGGCCTGATTCAGCCCGTCGAGGTGGCCGAAGCCGTGCTGTTCATGCTGACGCGGCCAAGGAACGTCACCATTCGCGATCTGGTGATCCTGCCGCAGAGCAATGATTTGTGAGGCAGTAGGGGTTAGGCAGTAGGAAATAGGCGAAAGACACCCTTGCAGCCCACTGCCAGCGCCCGATCCTCTCCTACTGCCTACTGCCTACTGCCTACTGCCTACTGCCTACTGCCTACTGCCTACTGCCTAACTTTCGAGGTCTCCCCATGTCCCACTTCCTCGGTATCGACGTCGGCACCGGCAGCGCCAGGGCAGGGGTGTTCGATAGCAAGGGCACCATGCTCGCCTCGGCCAAGCGCGACATTGCTCTGTTCCTTGAGCCCGGCGAAGTCGCCGAGCAGTCGAGCGAGGACATCTGGCGCGCGGTCTGTGCCAGCGTGCGCGAGGCGGTGACGAAGTCGGGGCTCGCCGGGCGCGACATTGCCGGCATCGGCTTCGACGCCACCTGCTCGCTGGTTGTGGTCGGCAAGGGCGGCGCGTCGTTGCCGGTCGGCCGGTCCGGCGATAACGAACGCAACATCATTGTCTGGATGGATCACCGTGCGCTCGACCAGGCGCAGCGCATCAATGCCGGCAAGCACGCCGTGCTCGACTATGTCGGCGGCACCATCTCGCCGGAGATGGAAACGCCGAAGCTGTTGTGGCTGCGCGAAAACCTGCCCGCGACCTTCGATGCAGCCGAGCATTTCTTCGACCTGACCGACTATCTGACCTGGCGATCGACCGGCAGCCTGGCGCGTTCGATCTGCACGCTGACCTGCAAATGGACCTATCTCGGCCATGAGCGCCGCTGGGACGACGCGTATTTCCGTGCCATCGGCCTCGGCGCGCTGGCCGACGAAGGCTTTGCCCGGATCGGCACCGAAGTGGTCGAGGGCGGCACCGCGCTGGCGAAGGGCTTGACCGACGCTGCCGCCGTCGATCTCGGCCTGCTACCGGGAACGCCGGTCGCGGCCGGCCTGATCGACGCGCATGCCGGCGGTGTCGGCACGGTTGGCGGCACCGGTTCGGTCGGCACGCTGCAGTCGCGCATGGCCTATGTTTTCGGCACGTCGGCCTGCACCATGGCCAGCACCAGCGAGCCGGCCTTCGTGCCGGGCGTCTGGGGGCCGTATTTCTCCTCGATGGTGCCGGGCCTGTGGCTCAACGAAGGCGGACAGTCGGCGGCGGGTGCGGCGATCGATCATCTCGTCGCTTTCCACCCGGCCTCGGCGGAAGCATCCGCAAAAGCCAGGGCGGAAGGTCTCGGCCTGACGGCCTGGCTTGGCCGGCGGGCGACGACGAAGTCCGCTGATCTGTCCGCAGTGGCGCGCCTTGCCGAAGGGCTGCATGTCGTGCCGGAATTCCTCGGCAACCGCTCACCCTTCGCCGATCCTGAATCCAAGGCGCTGATCGCCGGGCTCGGGATGGATACGTCTCTCGACAGCCTGGTCGCGCTCTATGTCGCCGGCCTGCTGGGTATCGGCTATGGCGTGCGCCAGATCGTGGCGGCGATGGCCAACAAGGGCATCGCCATCGACACCATCGTCGTCAGCGGCGGCGCCGCGCAAAGCGACCTGGTGCGCCAGCTGCTGGCCGATACGACAGGGCTGACCGTCGCCGGATCGACCTCGCCGGAGCCCGTGCTGCTCGGCTCGGCCATACTGGCTGCGGTGGCGGCGCAAAAATATCCCGACGTGATTGCAGCGATGACCGGCATGTCGCGCATCGGCGAGATCTATCGCCCGACCGGCGGCGATCTCGTGCCTTGGCACGACAAGCGCTTCGCCGCTTTCGAACTGCTGCAGCAGGCGGGCCGCGCGATCCGCGAGTGAAGGAGCGCGCTTCCGCTCACACCGTCCAGAAATAGCGGACGATGTGAAAGAACACCGGAGCGGCGAAGACCAGGCTGTCGGCACGGTCCATCATGCCGCCATGGCCTTCGATGAGGTGGCCCCAGTCCTTGACGCCCTGGTCGCGCTTGATGGCCGACGCGACCAGACCGCCGAGAAATCCCATCAGGCAGGCGATGAAGGCGACGCCTGCCGCCGCCAGCGGCGAGAACGGCGTGAGGAACGACAACAGCGCGCCGAGCAGGCTTGACGCCACCAGCCCACCGACCAGCCCTTCCCAGGTCTTTGACGGCGAGACGGAGGGCGACAGCAGATGCCGACCGAACAGCTTGCCGAAAATATACTGGAAGACGTCGCTGCCTTGCACGGTGATGATCAGGAAGGCGATGAGCAACAGGTTGCGGCCCTCGAGACCGGGCACGTCGAGCGTCAGCAGCGCCGGCACGTGGCTGACGCAGTAGACCGAAATCATGACCGCCCATTGCTGCGCGGACACGCGCTCGAGGAAGCGCTCGGTGTCGCCGTTGAGCGCGGTGATCGCCGGCATCAAGAGGAAGCAGTAGACCGGGATGAAGATGGTGAAGAGCCCGTACCAGGCGGTCCACACCAACCAGTACTGGTAGGGGATGATGATGCCGAACATGCCGAGCAGCACCCAGTGATCGCTGCGCCGGCTGTGGGTCAGCGTCACGAATTCGCGCAGCGCCGCAAATGAGATCAGCGCAAACAGGATGGTCATGCCGGTGCGGCCGAAGAAGAAGGCGACCGTGATCGCCAGCACCATCACCCACCAGGCATTGATGCGCTGGTTGAGGTTGACGAGCGTCGACGGCAGCGGCTTCGGCGCCCGCCACGACAGGATGCCGGCAACGATGCTGGCTGTTGTCAGCACGCAGACCAGGCCGACCAGCAGGATGACGGTTTCATGCATTGGCGGCAGTGTCATGCGACGTCTCTGATCATGGCTAGTCGTCCCGATCGGGACGCGGGTCGAGCGATAGCAGCGTCTGGCGCGCGCGCTCGAGGAAGGCGCGGCGTTCCTCGCCGGGTTGGATCGCCACCGGCGGACCGAAGACGACGCGGCACAGAAGCGGCACCGGCAGGAACTGGCCCTTGGGCAGCACGCGCGACATGTTCTCGATCCAGCACGGGATGAGTTCGACGTCGGGCCGCGCCATCGACAGATTGTACAGGCCGGAGCGGAACGGCAGCAGATCTTCTTCCGACGTGTTGCGGGTGCCCTCGGGAAACAGGATCAGGGAATGTCCCTGGTCGAGCACCGACAGCATGATCGAGATCGGATGCTGCGTTTCGTCGGTCCAGTGCCGGTGGATGAGCACGGACGACAGCATGTCCTCGGCAATGAAGCGGCGCAGCCGCGACTTGCCCCAATATTCGGCCGCCGCCACCGCATGCGTGCGGGCGCGCACCTTTTCGCTGAGGCAGGCCGACAAAAGGATGAAGTCGCCATGGCTGGCATGGTTGGCGAAGTAGATGCGCTGCCGCTCCGACGGCTGGCTGCCGTTCCAGATTGGCCGCACGCCAGTCACCACCCAGGCCAGCGCCGACAGGCCGACCGAGGTCACCGTCTGCAGCAAGGTGAAAGTGTTGGCGCGAAGGTGAAGCTTGGTCATGGCTCAAACAAACGCCGCGACGAGGCATGCCGCCGCAAACACCGCGAGCGCCATGCGCTGTCTTGTCAGCAGGCGTTGCGTGCCTGCCATGCGATGATCGAGCGAGCGGCCGCCGGCAGCGGCGGGTTTCAGGCGCATGCGCGCCAGCACATCGTCGACCACGGCGCCGCCGGCGGCCTCGGTGGCGTGGCTCGCCATCAGCCGGAACAGCAGCGCGTCGAACAAAAGCAAGGCCGAAAGAGCCAGCGTGGCCACGGCACTCGCCGCCGCGGTCAGCCAGGCGGCCGCAGACAGCGCTGTCGTCTGCGGTCCGGCCACCAGGCCGATGATCGGCGCGGCCATCAAGGCGGCCACCACCAGCAGGATCGGCCATGCGGCCTGCACCATCAACCGGGCGGCGAAGACCTCGGCCTTCTCGGGAAAATTCTCGCCATTCATGCCGCTTCGTCCGCCTTGCTGTGGAGATGCACGGGCCGGCCCGAGGCGGCGAGTCTCCTGCGCGCCTGTGCGGCTGTGTGCGCACGCCCGGTCACCACCAGCCAGTCGGCGACGATCGCCGCACTGCGCTGGAAGCCGAGCGCGCAGCAGACCAGCACGGTTCCACGCCGGCGCGCCAGCTCGATCGCCGCCACCGCCCGCTCCAGCCTGTCATGCGGCGGCGCCACGAGGTCGAGCATGGCATAGCTGATCCAGCGGCAGGTCACCCCACGCGGCCGTTCCAGTTCGCCGGCTAGGTCGATCACCGTGCCGAAGCGATTGGCCTCGTCGGCGGTCGGAAAGCGGCCGAAGAAAACGCTATCGGTGATCTCGGACTGCGGCGCCAGCTCGCGGGTCCATGCCCAGACATTGACCCGGGCGCCAAGCCGGTAGGGCAGGAGCAGGAGGCGGCTGGCCAGCGAGACGCTGCCGTCGGCCGCCTTCTGGAACGCCTTCGCGCCGGCCCCGGCATAGCCGAAGGCGACGATGGCCAGCGCCAGTGCAGGCCACAGCAGGATGAGCGAGACGGCTGAGACAAAGGCGCCCCCGGCAGCGCCGGCAAAGGCAAGGACCGCGCCCAGCGCATAGTAGCTCGCCAGTCGCCGCGCCTTCGGGTCGGCGGTCGGTCGGAAGCCCCAGAAAGGCAATTCGCCTTTGGCAGGAAACAGCCACAGCGCAAAGAGGCCGAGCAGCGCGCCGGTCGGAATGTCGATGAAATGATGCTGCCAGGTCGTCAGCACCGAAGCGCCGATCAGAAAGCACCAGACATGCCAGACCGGTCTCAGAATGACGCCGAGACGGTGACGTGCCAGAACGTGACGCCAGTGATCCCAGATGATCACCAGGAGTGCGATGTGCAGGGATGGCGCCTGGTTGAACGGTTTATCGAAACCGCCGAGCACCGCAAACAGGAAGCCCGGCAAGCCGCTGGTTGCCGGCCTAACGAAGGTCGCCGTCAGCGGAAACAGGATGAAGCAGGCGACGGCAACGACCTGCGCCGTCAGATAGCGGCCTGCGAGCCGGTCGACGCCGCGTCTGGTCGTGTTGAGCAGCAGCGACAGGCCATAGAACAGATTGATCGACCAGTAGGGCACGATCGTCCAGGCGACGAACGGGATGGCGTGTTCCCAGGCAAAGACGATACTGCCGACATGGTCGCGTCGCGACGCCAGCCAGTTGGCGAAGCCATAGGTCGAGTAGAAGATCGGCGCCAGCAGGGCCAGCCAAAGCGCGGCCCGCAGCACGATGCCGAAATAGGGTTCCCGCGCCGGGGCGGGAGCAGGGTCGGTCACAGGCACGGCCATGGTCTCAGACGCGCCGAGCGACTGAAACGGTGAAGATGCCCCATTGGTCGATGCGCTGGTCGATCTTCTCGAAACCGGCCGCCGTCACCAGCTGGTCCATCTCGCCTTGCGTGCGCCGCCGCATCACCCAGGCCTGGCCGCCGCGATGCGAGGTCAAGCTGCGCGCGATCATTTCCAGCTGTGGGTGCCAGGGCTGATTGGTGTAGATCAGCAGGCCGCCGGGCTGCATGGTGCTGGCCAGCCCAGCGAGCGAGCGGGAAATCATCTGGTTGTCGGCGAACAATTCGTAGAGGCCGGAGACGATGGCGAGGTCCGGCGCCGGATTGAGCCGGGCCAGCATTTCGGCATCGAAGGCGTCGGCCTTGCGGAAAGAGACGCTGGTCGGCAAATCCCGGTCGGCGATCAGTTTCGAGCCCAGCCCGACATTAATGTCGGAATAATCCTGCAGCCGCACACTGGCCGGCGGCTCGGCGCATTTGGCGACGGCATCGAGCACGTAGCGGCCATGGCCGGCGGCAATGTCGACAATGTCGACGGGACGCCCGGCTGCCTTGAGCGCAGCGACAGCGTTGCCGATCAATTCTTCCAGATGCAGCTTGCGCTGGCGGATGCCGCGCCAGCCGATGGCGTCGAGGAAGGTGCGGTCGATCATGCGGCCGATGAAGCCGGTGCCGCGCGCCTCGTTCTCGTAGACATAGTCCAGCGTCGAGCCGGAATCGAAGCCGGTGGCGATGCCCGTTTTCATGCCGGGTGACAGCCAGGCGCCCATGCGGATCGAGGCGCGGCTCATGGCCCAGTAAAGGCCTTTCGGCGACAGCAGTGCCAGCGGCGAGGCCAGTTTCTCGGCCTCATCGCGGGTGTAGCCGACGCGGTCGGCTGAGGTCAGGTCGATGGTCTTTTCCGGTGCGGCGAACTGCTTTTCGAGGAACGGCCGGATAAGGTCCAGCGCCTGGCGGCGATCGCGTTCGCCCAGCGTATCGTGGAAAAAGCCGGGCAGCACATGCCGCTCCTTGGCGCTGCTGCCGAGATTGACGAAGAATTCGTGCTGCGGTGCATGCCGCACCACCCAGTCGCTGCCCGAGATCAACAGCTGCGTCGGCACGGTGATGGCACGGGCGTCCGAGACGATGCGGGCGGCGTGGCCGTAAAGTTCGACCAGGATGTTGGAAGCGATCGGCCGCGTGATCAGCGGGTCGGCATCGAAGGAAGCGATGCGCTCGGCATCATGCGTCAGGAACTTCGCCTTGACGTAGGAATTGACGAAGAAGCGGCCCTTGAGCTTCTGCCACAGCGCAATGCCCTCCTTGGCGAAGGGCACGTAGAGTTTTACCGAAAAGGCCGGCGAGGCCACCACCAGCGCGCGGATGTCGGGTGCATAGTCGTGCACCCAGGCGGCGGCAAGGACGGCGCCGAAGGATTGCGCGATCAGCGCGACATCGCGCTGGCCAAAACCATCGCGGCCGATCTCGCGCACCAGGCAGTCGATGTCGCGCACCAGCGCGGCAAAGGACGGCGCATAGCCGCGCTCGCCGGCCGAACGGCCATTGCCGCGCGCGTCCCAGGCATAGAAGGCATGGTCGGGCATCGCGAGTTCGTCGACCAGATGCGCCATGCGGCCGCCATGCTCATGGCCGCGATGGAACAAAAGGATCGCGCCTTTGGGCGTCTGCCCGACCGCCGGCCAGTAGCGGTAAAAAATCTCGGTGCCGTCATGGCTTTTGAAGGTGCGCTCCTGCGCCACGCGCTCGAGTCTTGCCGGTGCTGCAGCAGCGATGGTCTGGTGGATCATGGTTTCCCTCTGGCGGCCGGGTCCCTGACGCTTCGGCATCAGGCGTCGCCCGCTCTAAGGCCGCTGCGTATCCGGTTGATGGCGGTTACGAGAGACAGTGTAGCCATGACCGGAAACACAAAGGGCGCGATCGCCCCGACCCACAGGCCGCAGGCGATGAGGAAGCCGATGACGCCAAGCGCCAGCGCCCGGTCGCTCTTGCCGAATGGCCCGGCATAGTTGCGCCCGCTGCCGGCAGCGACGCCGAGCACGCCGGCGAACTCGACAAGCACGGCGGCGATGGCGAAGGCCACGACGCCCCAGGCCGGGAACAAAGTGGCGAAGGCCAGGATCAGCGCCAGGTCGGAGACGACGTCGCAGAGTTCATTGAGATACATGCCGAGTTTCGAGGCCTGCCCATGTTCCCTGGCCAGCATCCCATCAATGGCGTTGAGCGCCATGCGCACGAACAGCACCACCGGCATCAAAAGGAAAAGCAAGGGATAGAAGGCAAGGGCGGCAACCACCAGGCCCGTGGCGATGGACAGCGCCGCAGCGAGAAGCGTGATCTGGTTGGCGGTGACGCCGGCGTCGGCCAGCCGGTCGGCCAGCGGCCGCAACCTGGCCTGAAAAGCCGGTTTCAGTGCATAGAGCGTAGGCATATGCGATCCCCCCGACCGCGGCTCATGACAGTGTCGGCGAGATTGGTCAATCGGCGGGCAAGACGCAAGGGGAGTTCTGCCAGGCATAGCCGGCAAAAAAGAATGGCAGGCGGAACCGTTACTCGTACCCTGTCACCGGCGTTGACAAGCAACCCGCTGTTCCGCTTCATCCCCGCCATGACCTACAACCGTTCGTGGCTCGAAGCAGCCTTCCGCGCAAAATCCCGGGCGAAGCTGCTCTTCTTCTGGGGACACCAGCCGTCGAAGGACGGACGCATAACCACGTCCTGTCTCAGCCAGTGGTGGCCGGCGCCGTTCAGTGTCGGTGGACTGACCTATCCGACAGCCGAGCACTGGATGATGGCCGGCAAGGCGCGCCTGTTCGGCGATGAGCCGGTGGCTAGGCAGATCCTCAGCGCGGGCAGCCCCAGGCAGGCCAAGCAGCTCGGACGGCAGGTCAGCCGCTTCGACGCGGCGGAGTGGGACACGGAGAAATACCGCATCGTCACCGACGGGAGTTTTGAGAAATTCCGGCAGCACCCGGCGCTCGGCGCGTTTCTGCTTTCGACCGGCGATCAGGTGTTGGTCGAGGCGAGTCCGGTCGACCGGATCTGGGGCATTGGCTTGGCTGCCGATGACGAGCGTGCCGGCAACCCGCTGTTGTGGCGCGGCGAAAACCTGCTTGGCTTTGCCCTGATGGAGGCGCGTGACCGGCTGCGCGGTCGAAAGTAGGGAGCCTCAGTCTGCCCCGCCGGAAGAGCTTTTTCCGCATTGCGCCAGCACCTTGCCGATGGCGGCACTCGACTTCGTCAGCGGAAAGCTGTTCTCGCCATATTTATCGGCCGTAACCGTGACGTCGCCCTTGCCGCGCAACAGGGCGAGCAACGGGTCGGCCTTGCCCGACAATTCCAGCGTGAAATAATTGTACATCGCCTCGAGCTGGAGCGTCTTCGTCACGCTCTTGTCGCCGGCCTTGAAGGTGAAGGAGCCGCTGATGCCAGGCTCCAGCTGCTGGCCCGAGGCGCCGAGATCGTAGCTCAGCACCGGCTTGTCGAAACAGACCAGCATCAGATGCGCATCGGCCTTCGGTCCGCCGCACACCGAGGCCGTCAGCACGCTGCCGCCCTCGTCTTCCTCCATGTTCGCGGTCCAGCCGCACGGTGCCGCAAACACCGGCTGCGCGGCCTGGAGTGTGGCCGCGACGGCCACGATGAATTTCACCAATCCCCTTCTCATGGTCTCCCCCAGGCCACTCAGGCATCCGCAGCCTGGACCACAGAGAACAACTGAAGCCGGGCGTTACGCCGATAGTTGGCGAAAACGGCTGCGGGCGCAATCCCCCGCTGAGATTGCGCGCTCAGCCGCGTTCGCCAATCATCGGCACCACTCCCCATGGACTTCGCCAAAATACAACCCATATTGAATCTATGGAGCTTTGAGCGTGACCTTCGCGCGGGTGGCCCTTTTTGCTGCGGCCTTCGTTGTCGCGGCTGTCGTTTCTCCCTTCTCATCAGCCGAGAGCGAGAAGGTCGCGCTGAGCGTCGCCATCGACGGCGCCATCGGGCCGGCAAGTACCAGGCAACTCAAGGAAGCGCTTGATGTTGCCGCCACGCGGGACGCCGAAGTCCTCATCCTTCAGCTCGACACGCCTGGCGGGCTGGTCACTTCGATGCGCGAGATGATCGCCGACATCCTGGCTTCGCCGGTGCCTGTCATCGGCTATGTCGCGCCGGCCGGCGGCCATGCGGCGAGTGCCGGCACCTACATCCTCTATGCCACCCATGTGGCTGCGATGGCGCCCGGCACCAATCTGGGCGCGGCGACGCCGGTCGAGATGGGCGGGCTGCCGTCGCTTCCCGGCGGCGACAAGAACAAGGGCGAGGAGAAGGACGCCACCGGCCGGCCGGCGAGCGACGCCATGATGGCCAAGGTAACCAATGATGCGGTCGCCTTGATCCGCTCGCTCGCCGAACTGCGCGGGCGCAATGGCGACTGGGGCGAAAAGGCCGTGCGCGAGGCGGCGAGCCTGTCGGCCAATGCGGCGCTGCAGGAGCATGTCATCGACTTTGTGGCCCGCGACACCACCGAGCTGCTGCAACTGGCCGATGGGCGCACGGTCGATGTGGCCGGCAAGAAACAGGTGCTGGCGACCACGGGCCTGCCGGTCGAAACGCTGGAGCCCGGCTGGTTCATCCGGCTGCTCTCCGTCATCACCGATCCGAACATCGCCATCATCCTGATGCTGGTCGGCGTCTACGGCATTGTCTTCGAGTTCACCAGCCCCGGCGCCGTCGCGCCGGGCGTCATCGGCACGATCTGCCTCGTGCTCGGCCTCTATGCGCTCAATCTCCTGCCGATCAACTATACCGGCCTTGCCCTGATGCTGCTTGGTGTTGCCTTCCTCGTCGTCGAGGCCGTCAATCCCACAGTCGTGCTTGGATTCGGCGGCGTCGCCGCCTTCCTGCTCGGCGCCGCCATGCTGCTCAAGACTCAGGGGCCGGGCTTCGCCGTGTCATGGGCCGTCATCGGCCCCGCCGCGGCGCTGACGCTGGGGCTGGCGCTGCTGACCGGCACCTTTGTCTGGGCGGCGCGCAACAACCCGCCGCGCGTCGGCGGCGAGGCCATGCGCGGCCAGCCCGCCGAGATCCTCGACTGGCAGGGCGGTGAGGGCCATGTGCTGGCCTTGGGCGAGCGCTGGCGGGCGAAGGCCGACGGACCCGTCGCGCCGGGCGACAGCGTCGAGGTGACCGATGTCAGTGACCTCGTGCTGACAGTCAGGCGCCGCGAAGCGGGAGACAATGGAGCAATAAAATGATGATTGGTTACGTGGCCTATCTGATCCTCGCGCTGGTCGTGATCATGTTCCTGTCCGCGGCCATCCGTATCCTCAGGGAATATGAGCGCGGCGTGGTCTTCACGCTCGGCCGCTTCACCGGGGTCAAGGGTCCCGGCCTCATCCTCCTCGTGCCCTTCATCCAGCAGATGGTGCGGGTCGATCTGCGCGTGGTGGTGCAGGACGTGCCGCCGCAGGACGTCATCTCGCGCGACAACGTCTCGGTGAAGGTCAACGCGGTGCTCTATTTCCGCATCGTCGACGCCGAGCGGGCGATCATCCAGGTCGAGGACTTCATGGCCGCCACCAACCAGCTGGCGCAGACCACGCTGCGCTCGGTGCTCGGCAAGCACGAACTCGACGAGATGCTGGCCGAGCGCGACAAGCTCAACAGCGACATCCAGGAGATCCTCGATCAGCGCACCGATGCATGGGGCATCAAGGTGTCCAATGTCGAGATCAAGCACGTCGACTTGAACGAAAGCATGATCCGCGCCATCGCCAAGCAGGCCGAAGCCGAGCGACTGCGGCGCGCCAAGGTGATCAATGCCGATGGCGAGCAGCAGGCGGCGGCAAAACTCGTCGAGGCCGGCAAGATGCTGGCGGCCGAGCCGCAGGCCATGCAGCTGCGCTATTTCGAGGCTTTGCACGACATCGCCGGCGAGCGCTCGTCCACGGTGGTGTTCCCGCTACCGGTGGATCTGCTCAGCCAGTTCCTCAAGCAGCAGGGGAAGTGAGCGAAGGCCTGAGTCGGCGCGACGGGCGAGGAAACCAAGCTGGAATGAAAGCCGCTTTCCTTCGCACCCACCTTATGGTCTGCCGGCCATCTCTCCGCAAAAGGCCGGCCATCTCTCCGCAAAAGGGGAGACTGGCAAGCCTCACCGCCGCCAGGGCGGCTCCGGGGCGAAGCGCTTGCCGATCCAGTCGGCGAAGGCGCGCGTCTTGGCGGCTTGTCCCTTGGCTGAGGGCGTGACGACATAGATCGCGCCTTCGTCGGCCAGCGTCCAGTCTTCCAGGATTGGCACCAGCCGTCCGTCGGCGAGTTCGCGGCCGACCAACCAGTCGGTGCTCATCATCAGGCCGACGCCTTGCACGGCGGCCTCGACCAGCACCTCGGCATCATCGGTGACCAACGGCCCCGAGACTTCGACGCGCACGCTCCGGCCTTCCCGGTCGGTCATCTCCCAGGCCGGAAAGGTCTGGAAACCGCTGAAGCCCAGGCAGGAATGTTCGAGCAGCGCCCGCGGTGTCTCTGGCCTGCCCCTTCGGGCGAGATATGAGGGGGCGGCGCAGAGCAGCCGCCGCCGCGTCGCCACCTTGCGCGCCACCAGGCGTGAATCCTCCAGCGCGCCGAGCCGCACGGCGACGTCGAAATTCTCGGCGACCAGATCGGCGAAACGGTTGGAGAATTCGGCCTCGATGCGGACATCGGGAAATTCGGCAAGGAACTGAGGCAGCAGCGGCCCGATCCACATGCGCCCGAACGTGCCGGGCAGCGCCAGCCTGAGAAGGCCGCGCGGGCCGCCGCCGGCATGCGCCGACGCGGCAGCCTCGGCCTCGTCCACGGAGGCGAGGATAGCGCGCACCCGCACCATGAATTCGGCGCCCGCTTCCGTCAGCGACACGCTGCGCGTCGTGCGATGGAGCAGCCTGACGCCCAGCCGCTCCTCCAGCGATTGCAGGCGCCGCGACAGGATGGTCGCGTCGCGCCCGACACGCGCCGCCGCCCTTGTGAAGGACCGCGCCTCGGCGATGGCCGCGAAGGCCACCATTTCGGCAAGGGTCATCGGCTCATGAGATTGCTGCATAAGTCACACTATTGAAATGTAAAAGGCAAGGATTATCCAGACATATCGCAGCAGCTAGCTTCACTCAACCCATCAATCGTCCCACCGGAGTGAAACCATGAAAGCCATCGAACTGAGCCAACCCAGGCTGGACGCCTTCCGCGCCGCCACCATTGCCACCCCCAAACCGCAGCGCGGTGAGGTGCTGATCCGCCAGCGTGCGGCGAGCCTCAACTTTGTCGATGTCGCGGTGGCGAGCGGTAACTATCCCGGGCCGAGCTTTCCGCTCGTCCCCGTCGCCGACGGCGCCGGCGAGATCGTCGCGCTGGGCGAGGGGGTCACGAGGTTCGCCGTCGGCGATCGCGTTGTCGCCCATGCCAAGCCGCGCTGGATCGGTGGCCGGCCGCGGCCTTACGAGATGACGCAGATGCGCGGCATCTCGCTGCCGGGATCGCTGGCCGAATATGTCGCGCTGCCGGCCAATTCGGTCGTGCCGGTGCCGGCGCATCTCTCCTTCGAGGCGGCGTCGACGCTGCCGATCGCCGGCACCACAGCCTGGAACGCCATCCGCGCCGCCGATGTCGGGCCGGGCTCGGTCGTCGTGCTGCTCGGCACCGGCGGCGTCTCCATCTTTACCCTGCAGCTGGCGAAAGCCGCCGGCGCCACCGTCATCATCACTTCGTCGTCGGACGAGAAGCTGGAGCGGGCGAAGGCACTCGGCGCCGATCATCTCATCAACTACCGCGCGACGCCCGACTGGGACGGCAAGGTGCTGGAACTGACCGGCGGCCTCGGCGCCGACCTCGTCGTCGAAACCGCCGGCACCGCCACCTTCGCCCGCGCCGTCAACGCTGCCGCGCCTGGCGGCACGCTGTTCACCATCGGTTTCGTCACCGGCGCCGAGGCCACGGTCAACCTGCTGCCGATCATCATCAAGGCGTTGAAGGTGGTCGGCAACAACACCGGGTCGGTATCCGACCTTCGCGACGCCGTCCGCGCCATCGGTGCAGCCAGGATCGAGCCGGTCGTCGACAAGGTTTTTTCGCAGAACGAAGCGGTCGAAGCCTACGCACACATGGCCGCCGGCGGCCTGCACTTCGGCAAGCTGGTGTTCGGGTTGGAGTGGTAGGTAGGGGCCGACGCCGGAGATTGGCGAGGCGAGGTGACGACGATCTCCCCCGCCATCGCTTTCCTAAATCAGTTTCTCCAGAGTGATCGGCAGATCGCGCACCCTTTTCCCGGTCGCGTGGAACACCGCATTGGCGATCGCCGGCGCCACGCCGACGATGGCCAGTTCGCCCACGCCCTTGCCGCCGAGCACCGAGGAATGCAGGTCGGGAATGCCGACCGAGATCACTTCGATATCGGGGATGTCGGCATTGGTCGGCACCAGATAGTCGGCGAGGTTGTTGTTGACGATGCGGCCATGCCTGCGGTCGACGATGCCTTCTTCGAGCAGTGCCTGGCCGATGCCCATGATGATGCCGCCCTTCCACTGGCTTTCGGCGAGTTTCGGATTGTAGAGCCGGCCGGAATCCAGCGCCGACACCACGCGCGACACACGCACCGTGCCGAAATCCTCGTCGACCCGCACCTCGATGAAATGCGCGCACCAGGAGTGGCGCGAGTAGTCGCCCTCGGTGTGCGGCACCGACGTGGCGATGGTGGTGTAGTTCTTGTAGCGGTCTTCGGCGCTCGAATTGGCCGGCATGGTGTCGCCGGTGGCTTCGATGCGGTCGCGGCCGACGCTCGCCAGCAGTTCCGCAATCGAGACATCG
Source organism: Mesorhizobium sp. CNPSo 4684 (assembly GCF_057784315.1). Lineage (NCBI taxonomy): Bacteria > Pseudomonadati > Pseudomonadota > Alphaproteobacteria > Hyphomicrobiales > Phyllobacteriaceae > Mesorhizobium > Mesorhizobium sp. CNPSo 4684. The sequence continues at coordinate 59,495 of NZ_JBWLUX010000018.1, forward strand.
GGACCATCGCCGCGCGGCGCGGTTATGCGGCCATTGGCGACGACCAGCGTGTTGGCCTGCAGCGCGTGGAAGGGCGAGCGCGGATCGCTGATCGCCAGCCCGACCAGCTGGTCGAGCGCCGATGTCGCCGCCTTGTAGACCGCGCCGGTCATCACGCCGGCCAGCCGCGACCCGCCGGCGACGCCGGCGCGGGGAAAGCGCGAGTCGCCGAGCTTGACCACGACATCGTCGGCCGGCACGCCGACCGTCTCGGCCGCTGTCTGCGCCAGGATGGTGTAGGTGCCCTGGCCCATGTCGATCGAGGAGCTTTCGACCTCGACGGAGCCGTCGGCGAGGATGCGCACGATGGCCTCGCCATAGGCGCGCCGCACCGGATAGGTGCCGGCGGCGACGCCCCAGCCGATCAGCTGGTGGCCGTCGCGCATCGAACGCGGCTTCGGCGTGCGCTTCGACCAGCCGAAGCGTTCCGCACCGGCGGCAAAAGCCTCGCGCAACTGCCGGGTCGACCAGGCTTTTTTCGCTTCCGGATCCTGTTCGGCATAGTTCCTGAGCCGGATCTCCAGCGGGTCGATGCCGACCTCATAGGCGAGCTCGTCGATGGCGCATTCGATGCCGAAGGCGCTGGGGTTTTCGCCAGGCGCCCGCTTGGCGCCGGGCACCACCGTGTTCACCCGCACAACATTCTGCTTCGAGGAGAAGTTGGGCGTGGCGTACATGATCGAGGTGACCGACGCCAGCGGCTCGACCCACATGCCGTCGACCGCGGTCTCGTTGACGCCGCGATGCACGATCGACTGGATCTTGCCGTCACGGCCGGCGCCGATCGTCACCGTCTGGCGGGTCGCGGCGCGGCCGCCATAGGAGGTGAAGTTCTGCGGCCTTGTCAGCACCAGCTTCACCGGCCGTCCGAGCATTTTCGCCGAGGCCGCCGCCACCGCGCTGTGGGCGAGCGCCAGCGCCTTCGAGCCGAAGCCGCCGCCAATATAGGGCGAGACCAGCCGTACATTCTCGAACGGCACGCCGAACCATTCGGCATAGGTGCGCGCCATGCCGTCCAGCCACTGGCTGGGCTCCCAGATGGTGAGCTCTTCGCCCTGCCAGCGCGCGATCAGCCCATGCGGCTCCATCGCCGCCTGGTATTCGCGCTGCGTATTGTAGGCGGCGCAGATGCGCACCGGTGCGGCGGCGAACGCCGCTTCGGCGTCGCCCCATTCCTTGGTCATGACATCGATCGGGATGCCGTCGCCGGCCTTGGCATCGCTGAGGTCGACGATGGCCGGCGTCTCGTCATAGCTGACCTCGACCAGGGCCGCCGCGGCGACCGCCTGCTCGAAGGTCTCGGCCACGACGGCGGCTATATGCTGGCCGGAATACGTGACAGTACGGGCGAGCGGTGAGTATGTCTTCTGCGTTGGCGGATTGCCCAGCCAGTCCGACGCGCCTTTGATCTCCATGATGGTGTCGGGCGTCAGCACCAGAAGCACGCCCGGCGCGGTCTCCGCGGCCCGTGTGTCGATCGCGCGCACCGTACCGGCGGCGATGGTGGCCTCGACCATCACCGCATGCGCCAGCCCGTCGAGCTGCTGCTCGAAGGCGTATTTGGCAGCACCGGTGATCTTGGCCGGGCCATCGACGCGCGACAGCCGTCCGCCGACCGCGCCGTCGGAGGCGTCGCCATGTCTCGAATCGGCATGTCTTGTATTGGCATGTCTGATGTTGTGAACGGTCATGCCGTCTCTCCCAGTTTGAGGATGGCGCGCGCGACCACGCGCGGCGCGAGCTCGATCTTGTAGTGGTTGGCGCCATGGTCGACGGCGCCTTCCATGGCGAGCCCGCTCGCCTTGCGCACGGTGTCTTCGTCCAGGACCTTGCCTTTCAGCGCCTCTTCCACGGCGCGCGCCCGCCACGGTTTTGTGGCGACGCCGCCGAGCGCGACGCGCAGGTCGCGGATGGTACGGCCGTCGGCTTCCAGCTCCAGCCCGACCGCGGCACTTGCCGCGGCGAACTCGTAGGACTGGCGGTCACGCACCTTGAGATAGGTCGAGCGCCGCGCGGCGGCCGAACCGGGGATCTCGATCGCGGTGATCATCTCGCCGGCGCGGATGTCATGCTCGCGCTCAGGCGTGTCGCCCGGCAGCAGGAAGAAATCGTCGACCTTGAGCACGCGCTTGCCGAGATGGACCGTCGCATCGAAGGCGACGAGCGCGGTGGCGAGGTCACCGGGATACATGGCGATACAGGCCTGGCTGGTGCCGAGCACGGCGTGGCCCCGCGTCACGCCGCCGATCGCCGAGCAGCCGCTGCCGGGCTCACGTTTGTTGCAGGCGGAAAAGTTGGAGGGGTCGCGGAAATAAGGGCAGCGCGTGCGCTGCATCAGATTGCCGCCGACGGTCGCCATGTTGCGCAGCTGCGCCGAGGCGGCCTGCCACAGTGCTTCCGAGACAGCGGGAAAATGGCTCTTGATCCCGGCATGGTCGGCGACATGGCTCATTTTCGCCAGCGCGCCGAGCGTGGCGTGGCTTGCATCGACGCTGATCGTGTCCAGCCCCTTGAGATGGGTGATGTCGACCACGGTCTCAGGTTGGGCGACGCCGCATTTGGCGAGGTCCACCAGCGTCGTGCCGCCGGCAAGCAGCATGGCGCCGGGAAGCGCCGTCGCCTTGCGCGCGGCCTCGATGCTGTCGGCGCGAACGTAGGAAAAATCCCTCATGATGCCACCTCCAGGGCCGCCTGGCGCACGGCGGCGACGATGTTCGGATAGGCGCCGCAGCGGCAGAGATTGCCGGCCATGTATTCGCGGATCTCGTCGTCGGAACCGGCATGGCCCTCGCGGATGCAGGCCACCGCCGACATGATCTGTCCCGGCGTGCAATAGCCGCACTGGAAGGCGTCCTGCTCGAGGAAGGCCGCCTGCACGGCACTGAGCGTTCCGTCGGCTCCGGCCAGCCCTTCGATGGTGGTGATCGAGCGGCCTTCGACTTGTGCGGCAAGTGTCAGGCAGGCAAGCACGCGCTCGCCGTCGACATGCACAGTGCAGGCACCGCACTGGCCGTGGTCGCAGCCCTTCTTGCTGCCGGTCAGGTCGAGGCGATCACGCAGCGCGTCGAGCAGCGTGACGCGCGGCTCGACCTGCAGTTCATGGGAATGGCCGTTGATGGTGAGGTGGATCGGGATGGTGGTGGAGGTGGTTTGGTCGGTCATGAGGCGTCTGGCTCCAGTTGCTTGACGCTAGGGGGTTGAAATGGGGCTTGGGCGGGGCAGGGCAAGGGTAATCTCTCCCCTTGAGGGGGATGGCTGCGGCCAGAGGGGGTCGCCTCGCGTGGAGCGCTAACCCCATCTGCCGCAGGTGGTCGCGCCCGGTCGAGCCGACCCCCTCTGTCGCCTTCGGCGACATTCTCCCCCTCAAGGGGGGAGATTACGCTCGCCACGGCTTTCGCCGTTCTCCAGCGGGCAGGGGAAGCTTTCAGTCCTTCAACACGTGACATACTGCTTCCCTTGGTTATATGATGAAAGCACTCCACTAAAGCGGAGGCGCCTCCGTTTATTTAACGTGGGGGCTGAACTGTCCCGGTTCAAGCCCCATATGTGCGTTGAGTGGAGAAAAAATTGGACGACCAGCAGACAACAACCGCCCAAGGTGCGCGCGAAGCCGCAGCGCCGAAGCCGCTGCGCGCCGACGCGCAGCGCAACCGCGACCGGCTGGTCGAGGTGGCGGCGACGGCTTTTGCCGGGCAGGGCGTCGATGCTTCGCTGGAGGAGATCGCGCGCCAGGCGGGCGTCGGCATCGGCACGCTCTACCGGCATTTCCCAACCCGCGAGCATCTGGTCGAGGTGGTCTACCGGCGCGAAGTCGAGGCGCTCTGCGCGGCTGCCGATGACCTCGCCAGCCACCATCCGGCCGATATGGCGCTGGAACAGTGGATGCAGCGCTTCGTCGATTACATCGCCACCAAGCGTGGCCTGGCGGCCAGTCTTCGCATCCTGTTCAACACCAATTCCGCCGTGTTTTCCGACTTGTCGGGCCGGGTGTCGCTGGCCTTGCGGCAACTGGTCGAGGCGGCTGCGGCCGAAGGCTCGATCCGCGGCGACGTCGACGCCTCCGATGTGCTGCATGCGCTCGGCGGCATCTACTCGGCCCCCGACACCAAGGACTGGCGCGACCGCTCACGCCGGCTGGTCAAGCTGCTGATGGACGGGCTGCGGTTTGGGGCGGGGAAAAGGTGATCAGCGCTTAAGTCGAACCATCGACCGAATAGAACGGAAACGCGCCGGGCAGCCCGATTGCTGCCATTTCGCCACGCTCCTCGAACCGCAGGCCGGAGCCGACCACGAGATCGCGCACCGTGCGTGACGCGATGATTTCGCCCGGCCGCGCATGACCCAGCAGCCGCAACGACAGCTCGATCGCCGCGCCGGAAAATTGATGGCCGCGCTGCTCGCACTCGCCGATATGCACCGCCGAGCGAACCTCGACACCGGATCGCCGCAAGCGATCGCGAATGGCGATTGCGCACTGGATCGACCGCGTTGGCCGCTGGAAGACCGCGAGCACCTTGCCGTCAGCTCGGCTGATCTCTCTGCCTTCGGCCGCGAGGAGTTCACCATGGAGCGCCTCGGCGTGCCGCTCGGCCGGCTCGATGCCCAAAGGCGAGCCCGTCATATCTAGGGACAGCACCGACACCAGCAGCCGTTCGCCTGGAGCCGCCGGCAAGGCGCCGGTGACGAAAGCCTGGATTTCGTCGACAAGGCGATCGGAATTCTCGCCCCAGATCACGTGGTCGCGGCCGGCGAACTCGATATGTCTGGCGCCTTCGATACTCGCTGCCAGGAAGCGCCCTTCTTCCGCGTTCACCCAGCGGTCGCCCGTTGCCTGGGCGATCAGGGTCGGCACGTGAATGGCCGGCAGGATATCGCGGACATCGATTTCAGTACCCCAGCGCCAGAGCGCGATCGCCTCCGCCGGTGAGGCCGAGTTCCTGAGATAGGCGGCGAACCATTCCCGTTCGAATGCGTCGTTCATCAGGCTGGGGGCCGCATTGCTCATGTCGGCCGGCTCGCCCCACTGTCTTTCGATGGCGGCGAGGTCTTCCTCCACTTCTTGCCCCGTCCTTCCCCAGGGATAGTCCCGCAGCCGTCTGCCGCTGGCATAGGTTCCGTTGAGCACAAGTGCGGCGGTGCGCTCGGGGTAAGTCGCCGCGAACAGCATGCACATCGGGCCGCCCTCGGAACTGCCGAACAGAACCGTGCGCTTGGAACCGACCGCATCGAGCACCGCCCGCATGTCTTCCATGCGTTCTTCCAGCGTCGGCAAGCCGACATTGCGGTCGGACAAACCGGTGCCGCGTTTGTCCGTGCGGATCAGGCGCGAAAAGCGGCCGAGACGCCTGAGCACATGCGCAAGCCGCGGCGAGTCCCAGGCAAGGTCGAGGTTGGACACCCATCCCGAGACATAGATCAGGTCGATAGGGCCGTCGCCCGTGACCTGATAGGCAATGTTGACCCCCGCCGATTTGACGTAGCGGGTCTGCGGTCGCGCGGGTTGGTGACTGAAGCCGGTGGCGTCATCCGCATCGGTCGTGGGTGGCTGTGCCGGCGCTATCGTTCGGCGTGTGCGCAGCGTCTCGAACAATTGCCGCGTCTCCGGCTCGGGCTGCAGCTTGAGATCGCGTTGAAGCGCAGTGCGGCAGTGCTCGTATTGCTTCAGCGCGAGATTGGTCCTGCCTTGCGCCGCATAGGCGCGCATCAGGGCACGGTGGACGTCCTCTCTCAGCGGCTCCATGGCCAGCAGACGCGTCGCCACGCGCACGCATGCGGCAGGATCGTTCGTCGCGGCATAATGCGCGACCAGCCTGTCGAGTGCCGCGACGGCCAAAGCCCGCAGCCGCTCGCGTTCGATCCTCAGCCAGTCCTCGAATGGCTCCGCCTTCAGGCCGAAGCCGTCGAGCAGGTCGCCACGGTAGACATTGAGCGCCAGTTCGAGGTCTTCGGGTGCCGGGCTGGCGACCAGCGCCTCGAACCGCGCGACATCGAAATCAAGGTCGTCGAGATGCAGAGCGACGCTGTCGCCGTCGGTAAGGAAGCGGCCGCCGCCGCATGCCTGCATGGCCTTCCTGACGGACGATACCGCTTGCCGCAGGCTCATTCGCGCCTGCGCCTCGCCGTTGATGCCCCAGAGCAGGGTCGCCAGCTTCTCGCGCGACTGCGAATGCCCCGACTGTAGTGCGAGATAGGCGACCATCGCACGCGCCTTGCGGCTGATGGCCGGAACCGCGGCCCCGGCAAAGTCGAAACCACCCAGCAGGTGAAGATAAGGTCCGGTCATCGGATCCCGCCACGGTCACAGCATGACGACGATCCGCTCAAGCTCACTCCATTTCAACAATTATTCCGCCGCCGAGGCGCTTTTCACGATTCCATCACGCAGGTTCCCACGCGTTTCTCACGACGGTTGAGGAGATTGGCCGCACTGGCTCTCTTTTCGCAGGAGGATACCGTGCATCACCCTGGCTCGACCGAATGGCCCATCTGGCATGACAACCCTGGGCGCGACCTGCAAGAGCTTGGCGCACCATCGCGTCACGACATTGCGCTGGCTCGCTATCTCGAAACGCAACAAGCCCATCGGGCATCGACGGCTCGCAGGCTCGATCCGGTGGCGGTCTTAGCCTCGGCACTGGCAGCGTTCGTCGGTCGCGTTTTCCGCGCCGCTCTGCGCCGAATTATCCGCCGGCCAACCAATGCGATACGTGGATGGACGGCGTCGGCTTGACGCTGTCCAAGGCTCATGCGGAATTCAGCAAGACCCTTTTGGGGCCGTTGAGCGCGCGCCGCCCTTTGGTTGACGATCTCATCCCCAGCCGCCGCCGCCACCGCCGCCGCCGCCGCCACCGCCGCCGAGAGCAGGAATAACCGGCGGCTTTTGGGGTGCCTCCTCGGCCGGCTTGATCACTTTGCCGGTAGTCGCCTTCTTGTATCGGACCACCTTTGGCTGGGGCGCTACGCGAACCACCTTGCGATGTTTCACGGGCGGCGCCGGCTCAAACATCGGCGACACCGAGGTGCAGCCCATGAGCCCGGCCAGAACGCCGGAGAAAATTGTCCCGATGAATGCCTGCTTGAATGCCTTGCCCACCATGGCCTCCATTGTTCAAAACAAGTCCCGACGCGGATTGGCTTCTTCCCAGACCCCCCGGGCCGCTTTGACCAGTTGCGTGTCCAGCGAACCGGACAGCGGGGTCTTCGACTTCAGCTCTTGACGCAGCGCGTCCAGGGCCGCCGTTTTTGGCTTCGTGCCGAACTGCGCCAGGCCTTTTTTGGCGTCCGGAAGCTCCTTGCGCAGATCGAGTGCAACGGCGAATGCCAGGAAACGCACAGCAACGGCCTGATCGGCCGTGTCGCCTTTCGCCATTTCGAGTGCGGCGCGATCATAGGCGCTGGACGGATCGCCGCGCGCGGTTGCCAGTTCGAACAGTCTTTGCGCTTCCGCCGGATCCTGGCGCACGCCCACGCCATCCCTGTACATGCGGGCGAGGCTGCCGGGAGCGTAGGGCTGGCCAAGATCGGTGGCCTGCTGGAACAGCGCCTGCGCCGTTTTCGGATCCTTGTCGATGCCCTGGCCGGCGAGGTAATTGCGGCCGAGCAGGTTCATCGAATACATGTCCTGGCGCTGCACGCCCGCCTGCAGGAAGGCGACGGCGCGGGCCGGATCGGCAGGCACGCCGTTGCGGCCCTCGGTGAAGATCGCGGCCAGATCGTTCATGGCATAGGTGTGCCCCATGGCCGCCGCCTTGAGCAGCAGGTCCAGGCCCTTGGCCGTGTCGCGGTTGACGCCGTAGCCGTTGAACAAAGCGCGGCCCCACGAGGTCATTCCGTAGGGATCGCCCTTGTCGGCGGCAGCCTTGTAGAGAGCGTTGGCCTGGGTGCGGTCGATGGGCGTTCCGGTCCCTGTTGCGTTGAGATAGCCGAGTTCGAAGACGGCGCGCACATGCCCCTTCTTGGCGGCGTCCTCGATGGCTGTCTTGGCCTCGGCGACCTTACCGGCAGCTAGCAGCGCGCGGCCGAGCTCGTAGCGGAAGCGAGCGACATCGGGATAGGTTTTCACCGCGGCCTCGCAGGCCGCAACAGCACCGGCGCCGATCTCGTTCGGCAGCAGGCCGGGCACCACTCCTTGCAGGTCGAGAGGCTCGCCGGCGGCGGTATCGCAAGCGTCGACCGTCGGCGACAGCTTCATCGTCGCGGGCTTCGACGAATTGCTGTCGGCCCGGATTTCGAAGCCGACCTCGACCGGCGCTCCGGCGCCGATCTGCGGCTCGTAGCGAAGATGGTCGACTTCACCGGCCAGAAGGCTGGATTGCGGCGACAACGTCCGATCAGGCAGCGACAGCGTTCCCGTTGCCGGATAGCCCGAGACCTTCAGGCTGACCGCCGGATCGTCGGTCGGGAAATCCAGATTGAGCGCAACAGGGCCAACGCCGACGGGAACATCGAGTTTGTGGTTCTCGATCGCTTCGGCGGCACCGGTGATGTGGATGCCGCGCTCCAGCACCTGCTGCTTCTGCTCGGCCTCGAGCGAAGCCATGATCTGCTGGCCGGCGGCGCCTTCGCCGCTCTTGACGCGGAACACCAATATGCCCTGGCTTCCGCCGCCCCAACTGTCATGCGTGGCATAGGCGAGCATATCAACCTCGTCCTGCGTGGCGGCCCCCTTTGGGACATCCATCTGCAGGCGCGGCAGGTCCTTGCCCGCGATCGGTTCGCCCACCGCGACGTCCTTGCCGTCCAGCATCAGGCGGCCCATTGCGGGGGGCCTTTCGATGCTGACGCTGACAGCGCCGCCATCGACATCGAGCGGCTCCGGAAGGCCGAGAGCGACAGGGCCGACCCCCGACAGCACGACCTTCTCCAGCACTGGCGGCAGCGAGGGCCGGTTGCTGCGGCGTACCAGCACCACGTCGTCGATCAGCGAGGAATTTTCCCAAGGCACCTGCATGCCGTTGGTGGCCTGCACGACATCGCGGCGCACCGCCGACATGACCGTGCGGATCTCCTGGTTCGGCGCAAGCGCGCGGCGTGAAAATGCCGATGAAAACGGGCTGAGGTCGCCGCTGCCGTCATAGGCGACGGCGCCCGGTTCGGTGGCGAAGGCAATCAGCGTGTTGAGCGAGCTGCGCACCTGCGCCAGTCCGGTGTTGCCGGCGGTGACAAGCTGGTCACGCAGCCAGTAATTGTTGCGCGGGAAGGGGTTGTTGCGGCAGGCATCGAGGATGATCACCTGGATCTTCGACTTCGAGCGCAATTGCTCCAGCACATCGTTGAGCTTGATGGCCTGGACCTCGATGTCGGCGGCCTTTTTCAACGAGGCGTCGACCGGTATCAGGAAATTCTCGCCGCCGATCTGAAAGCCGTGCCCGGAATAGTAGACGACGGCGAGATCAGCGCCGTCGACGGCGGCCAGGTAGTCCCGGAACTGGCCTTCGAATTGCTGCTTGGTGAGATTCTCGGCGACGAAAACCTCGAAGCCCGCCAGGCGGAACGTGGCCGACACGTCCTCGGCATCCTTGGCCGGGTTCTTGAGTGCCGGGATGTCACGATATTCGGAATTGCCGATGACGAGGGCGACCCTTCGATCGGCGCAGGCCTCAAAGGTCGTGAGGCTGACGAGGATGAAGGCCGCGATGAATCCGCAAAGTCGGAGCATGGCAAAACCCCTGGCCGCTGCCTGACGCCGACGAGAACACCGCTTGCGGCATCAAGGCCCGTTGATCGTATGCAACCTGCCACAGGATAAAGTGAAAGGCCCGTCACCGCCAGACCATGGCAGGCGATTTCTTTCGGCGCTGACTGACCGTGGTGGCAGTAGCACGCGCGTCAAGAGCGGGTATGTGACAAGTCTCACAGTCACATCAACGTGCTGAATGCGCTGTCCGACACCAGGGACTGGTGGGTTGCGGCAGGATGCGATGGTCAAATTTCGAGGCAAACCTTGCCGAAATGCTTTTGCGTCTCGTAGTGCCTGAAGGCAGCGGCGATGTCCTGCAGTGGAAAGCTGCTGTCGATGACGGGCTTCAAACGGTTGACCTCTATCGCCCGGATCATGTCTTCCTGGTCGGCCCTGCTGCCGATGGAAATTCCGCTGATGCGGATCTGGTTCGAAAACAGCGCCGGGATCGAAACCTCGGCCGCAAAGCCGGTCAGCACGCCGACGAGCGCGATGTGCCCGCCTGTGCGGCAGGCCGCGATCGACTGCGCCAGCGTCGCGGGTCCGCCGACCTCGATCACCTGGTCGACACCGCGTCCGTTGGTCAAATCCCTCGCCTTGCCGCCCCAGTCGGACACCGCCTTGTAGTTGATGACGCTGTCGGCCCCGAGGCGTCTCAGCTTCTCCAGCTTCTCTTCACTGGACGAGGTGGCGATGACCCGGGCGCCGGCAGCCTTGGCAAATTGCAGCGCAAACAGCGACACGCTGCCGGTGCCGAGGATCAGCACCGTGTCGCCGGGCTTCACCTTGCCGCACGTCACCAGGCCTCGCCAGGCGGTAACGCCCGTGCAGGTAAGCGTTGCCGCCTCGAGATGCGTATAGCCCGCCGGCGCCTTGGTGAAGGCCTGCGCCGGCATGGACACATATTCGCTGGCGAAGCCGTCGAAACTGTCTCCTGGAATGTCGCGCCTTGTCTCTGATGTCATGTCGCCGCCCAGCCAGCCGGGATAGAAGGTGCTGACGACGTTATCTCCTGACTTGAAGACATTGACACCGTCGCCGACGGAAATCACCTCGCCGGCGCCGTCCGACAGCGGCACGCGGCCGTCTGCGAGCGGCACCTTGCCTTGCACGGCGAAATCGTCGCGCATGTTGAGCGAGCAGGCGCGGATCCTGACCAGCACCTCACCTGGCCCAGGCCGGGGCTGATCCTCCTCGACCAGGTCGAGCTTGTCCAACCCGCCCGGCGCTCTCAGCCTGACCAGCCTCATTGTGTCTCTCCGACGTGCGGGGTGTTCAGAATGGCAGTGGCGAACCGGACTATTGCCGGGCCGGCCGGCCGGAAATCACACGCAACCATGGCGCCAGATGGAAGGCGCTCATCAAGAGATACATCACCGGCATGCCGGTGAGCAGGGAGGCATCGGCGCCCAGGCACGACATCATGCCGTCGCCAGTGTGAATGCAGGTAATCAACGCCATCGCAGCGAAAGTCGGCGCCGCGGCGAGGCACAGCCAGTCGGCGATGCCGAGAGGCGTCGCGCCGATGGATTGAGGGATCTCGCTGCTGATGCCTGTGCCGATATCGCTCATGGTTCTCATCCTTCGAAAGGTTGGGTTCCTCTCCCCCGCCGTCGGCGGGGGCGAGGAACTCGCTCCTTACTTGCCGTCCTTATCCCGGAACGCGGCTTCGCCGGCGGCGGCCACCGCTTCCCATGTCTTGTCGGGTCCGGCGTCGTAATTGTCGTGCCAGTTCCACCAGCTGTAGAGCTCGGTCTGCGGATAGCCTTCGGGCGAGTCCTCCCAGACCTCCTGGCGGCCGAGCGGCGTGGCGTCGAGGTAACTCCAGACGGTTCCCATCGCCTCGTCGCCGCGGCTGTTGATGAAGTAGGTGCGATACACCTTCTTGCCGTCCTGGATGAAGACGTTGTGGCCGTGCCATTCGTCGACGCCGAAATCCTTGTCGAAGCTGTCGGTGATTGTGTACCAGGGCATCTGCCAGCCCATCCGCTGCTTCAGGCTGACAATGTCGGCCTGCGGCGCGCGCGAGGCGTAGGCAAGCGTGGTGTTGCGGGCGTTGAGATGGGCGAGATGGCCGACCTGGTCGGCGCCGAGTGAACAGCCGCGGCAGGCATGTTCGGGCCAGCCATAGACGCCGGGTTCGTAGAAGGCGCGGTAGACGATCAGCTGGCGGCGGCCCTCGAACAGGTCGAGCAGGCTTGCCTTGCCGTTGGGGCCTTCGAACACATAGGCCTTGTCCACTTCCATCCATGGCATCCGCCGGCGTTCGGCCGAGAGCGCATCCCTGGCGCGCATCGTCGCCTTTTCCTTCACCAGCATCTTTTCGCGCTCCGCTTCCCATTCCTGCCTTGAAACGATTGGTGGGGTCTTCATTGCCACGTGCTTGGTCATTGCTCGTCTCCTTTGCCGGTCATTACGCCGTTGCGGCCTGTCGTTGCCTGCTGATCGTGAGGTAGGGTAGGGCCGGAAGGCGGCGAGGGCGGAGTTACAAATGTGACGGGATTTGACGGAGGCCCACCGCAGCAGGGGTGGCGGGGCCGCGCAGTGTGCTCAAGATCCTCGGAAGCAGGCATTGTCAGTTATCTCCAATGAGAAGCTTAAAAATACCATCTGAGATGCTCAGGCTAGCGACTGCCGATATTGCCGTCAACGCCGCCCGAGGTGTCTCCTGCCAGCCCAGATGGCCAGGTTGCCGCCCCGGCTTGCTGCTTGGCGGCGGTGACTTAAGTTAGGGCCATGACCGGCGGAGGTGGGAGTTACAAGTGTGACGGGATTTGAATGGACTCGCTGATCACCGCGGCAGGGCTGGCGCTGGCGGCGGGTGATCCGCTGGCCGCGCTCGACCGCGTCGCGCTGCGCGAGGACGCGCCGGCGCTGGCGCTGCGCGGCATTGCGATGGCGCAGCTCGGCGATCTCGATCGCGCCAAGCTGCTGCTGCGTCGGGCCGGCCGCGCCTTCGGCTCCAAAGAAGCGGTGGCGCGCGCCAGATGCGTCGTCGCCGAAGCCGAGATCGCGCTGGTCTCACGTGACCTCGGCTGGCCGGCCAAGGCGCTCGATGCGGCGCGGGCGACATTGGAAAGGCACGCCGACCGGCTGAACGCCGCGCATGCCGGCCATCTCAAAGTGCGCCGCCTGCTGCTCATCGGCCGTCTCGACGAGGCTGAAGAGGTGCTGGCCGGGCTCGACCCGGCGCCGCTGCCACCCGCCTCACGCGCCGCGCATGAACTCGCCGTTGCCGGCATCGCCATGCGCCGGCTCAAGACGAAAGCCGCGCGCGCAGCCCTTGAATGGGCGCGCCACGCCGCCCGCCGGGCCGGCATTCCGGGCCTTATGGCCGAGGTCGACAGCGCCTTCCTGTCACTCGACACGCCGGCGGCCCGGCTGATCGCCAATGGCGAAGAGCGACCGGTTCTGCTCGAAGAGGTCGAGGCGCTGCAGACGTCGTCGGCGCTGGTCGTCGATACGTTCCGCTATGTCGTGCGCAAGCAGGAAACCACGGTCTCGCTGGCAACGCGCCCGGTGCTGTTTGCACTGGTGCGTGCGCTCGCCGAAGCGTGGCCGGTGGATGTGCCGAGGGCAACACTGATCGCCCGCGCCTTTGGCGGCAGGCACGCCGATGAATCGCATCGCGCCAGGCTGCGGGTCGAGATCGGCCGGCTGCGCGCCGAATTGCGGCCGCTGGCCGGCATCGAGGCGACCAGCCAAGGCTTTGCGCTGGCGCCGCGTCAGCCCGTCGCGGTCGTGGTGCTGGCACGGCCGATCGAGGAACGGCACGCGGTGATGCTGGCCTTCCTGGCCGATGGTGAAGCCTGGGCAAGCTCGGCGCTCGCGCTCGCGCTCGGCGCCGGCCAGCGCAGCGTACAACGGGCGCTCGAGCAACTGGCCGAGGCCGGCAAGGTGCAGTCGTTCGGCCACGGCCGGGCGCGCCGCTGGATGACGCCGCCTGTGGCCGGTTTCACGACCACCTTGTTACTCCCGGCACCGCTGCCAAACGGCTAGGAAGGCTCCGTGACCATGATCGAGGACCAGGACATGAAACATTCAGCCGCCGAAATCCTGCGCGAATACGGGCCCTTTCCTGACGTCGACATCGTGCATGGCGTGAGCTTTGACGGGCAAAATGTCTGGTTTGCCACGGGAGAGAAGCTGACCGCCTTCGATCCGGCAAACGGTGAAACAAAACGCGCGATCGATGTCGCGGCCCATGCCGGCACCGCCTATGACGGCCGGCATCTGTTCCAGCTCGCCGGCGACCGCATCCAGAAGATCGATCCGGATACGGGGCATGTGCTGGCCACCATCCCGGCGCCCGGCGGCGGTCGCGACTCCGGCATGACCTGGGCCGAGGGCACGCTGTGGGTTGGGCAGAACCGGGAGCGCAAGATCCACCAGATCGATCCCGAGACCGGGAAAATCCTGCGCACCATCGAATCCAACCGCTTCGTCACCGGGGTGACCTGGGTGGATGGCGAACTGTGGCACGGCACCTGGGAAGGTGACCACAGCGACGTCCGGCGCGTCGACCCGCAAACCGGAAAGGTGCTGGAGCGGCTCGACATGCCGGCGGGGAAGGGCGTGTCTGGGCTCGAATCCGACGGCGGCGACCGCTTCTTCTGCGGCGGCGGCCCAGGCGGCATGGTGCGAGCGGTACGCCGGCCGAGATAGGCAGGCAGCTTGTCTTATGCTGCGGAACGTTCGGCCGAGATCATATCCCGGAGCCGTCGAGCTGCTGGGCGTCCTCGCCGTCCCAGGGCGCCGGCATCGAAGCCCGGCTCAGATTGGCCGTCGGCAGCGGCATCCAGCATTTCAATTCGGGTTCAGGATATTCGATCACCCGTCCCGGAGACGAATCGGAAGAGCGCCAGCCTTCTGAACCGAACTGGTCGGCGCGCGACCAGTAGGCGAGGTCGACCTCGGCCGGCCCCTGTTCCGACGGCCTCACGGTGACCAGGATGCGGCTGCCGTCCTTGGGCGCGCTCGCCATATGCCGCCAGCGATCGGGTTCGTCCATCTCATGTCCTCCTGCGGTCTGCAATCTGGCTGAATAGTCGCTTCGTGGCCGAGGCCGGTCAACCGATCTTTGTGTGGGACAGATCTATCGTTGGCGGCTAATCTGGCCCGGGCGCAGTTCTGATATATACGATGAAGAGTGAAGAGTTGCTGCCTACGCGGCGCTTCCTGCGGAGAGGCTGCTATCGTGCAGCCGCTGAGCGATGCCAACCTGCCAGCTGACCGACCTCGGCGGTTCGAGCCAGGGAGGAAAAATGTCGATCAAGGTGATCGGGACGGGCTTTGGCCGCACCGGAACGGATTCGATGAGCGAAGCGCTGACGATACTCGGCCTGGGCCCCTGTCATCACATGTCCGAAGTCATCGCCAACGAGGAGCAGAAGCGGCTCTGGCGTGCACTGGCGAAGGGTGCTGCGCCTGATTGGAGCGAGCTGTTTGCCGGCTATGCCTCCTGCATGGACTGGCCATCGGCGCATTACTGGCGCCAGCTGATCGAGGTCTATCCCGATGCCTCGGTCATCCTCACCTGGCGCTCGCCGGAAAGCTGGTGGCAGAGCTTCGAGAAGACCATCCTGGCCGGCATCAGCCAGCTTCAGGATCACGAGGCGCTTGGCATTTCCCTGATCGCCAAGCAGGTCTTCGGCGGCAAGGCGCATGATCGTGCGACCGCGATTGCCCGCTATGAAGCCAACGTCGCGGCGGTCATGGCGACAGTACCGCGGGAGCGGCTGCTGGTCCATAAACTGGGCGACGGCTGGGAAACCCTGTGCGCGCATCTGCGCGTTCCAGTGCCCGACCAGCCCTATCCCAACCGCAACGACACCAAAGAATTTCGGGCGCAATTTGGGTTGGACCGGCTGCCCTGAGCAAGGTCTGCGGCTTCGCCAATCCTCTGCACGCGACCGGCGATGACGCCCCATTGTCCGTGATATCGCTCGATGCGCTGCGCCATCGCGGCTAAGCCGACACGCGTCGGTATGCCTGCGAAACAATTGCATCCAAAACCCGATTGCGCTTTCGGGGACAATGTTCAGACATGCACGGTGCCATGCGAAAGCTCGCCCTCGTCGCTCGAGATGAGGAAAGCGGCGGCAAGCATGCCGACATAGAGCAACCCGACCATGCACACCACATAGATGCCTGGAACAGCGCCGAGCTGCGCCACGCGCGTGGCATCGAGAAATGACGCGCCGAAGCCGATCGGCGATCCTTCGCGCTGCAGGCTGGGCGTCGTGATTTTCAGCACCCAGGCCAGCATCAGGATCGTGTACATAAAAATGTAGTTGCGGCGCAGCCGGCGTACCAAAGCCGCGCGCTGCGAGATCAAAAAGCGTGGCGAACGCAGGCCTTCGCCGACGATGGCCAGCCAATTGGAGGCGTAGTCAGGCTGCGGCGAGAAAATCTGCGCGAAATAATAGCGCTCGAATTGGCGCACCCTGGCCCGGTAGACGTCGAAGAAGCGATAGCGCCGCGCCTCGATCCACAGAAGCAGCGTGATCAACAGCATGGCGAACAGCAGCACGCCGTGATGGGCGCTGGGTGTCGACAGCGAGACTGAGAGCATGGCGGCGACGACGGTGATCGCCCAGTTGCTGGTGCGGTCCAGACGGTCGCGCCAGCCGGCCATGCGGGCTATCTCGGCGCGATGAAAATGTGACATGGTGGTCGCGAGTTCCGATGAGGTGAGCTTCAGCGCGAACGCATCCGACACCCGCGGCGCTGCTGCCGCTTCGACGGGCTTCACAGTCTGGACCTGGGACATCCCTTTGCCATGCGCCTCCCAACGCTATGGCCGGCCGAAAGACAGCGGCCACACCCCGTAAGTCACAACGCACGGCGGGTAGAAACGTTCCAGCCGCTTTGTTTATGCACTCAGCCATACCCGCTCGGCTACGCGATCGAGCGGTGCGCTAATGCCCGCTTTCCGCGACTTTTTGCCGACGAGACCTGACCGCTTCCAGCAGTTCGTGCTCGCCGGTGTGAGCATTTCGAAAAATGGCCACAACCATCACCGCCAGGATTTCGGCGTCCGGGTCCAAAGGGTTGAGATGTTCATCCGCGCAGACTTGATCGAACACGCGTTCGCAAATAGCCAGATCGTGAGGGCTGAGGCAGGTGCGATTGGAACGCCTACGCAGCATTTGTGCGAACCTTTCAGGGCCCGCTGCCCGACGAGCCGCTGAAGCGATGGAATGCTCCAGCGATAATATCGTCGACAGTGTATTGCGGTGAGTTTACTCGTTTCCTGACGATTGAACGGTCAGCAATCCCAAAATTTCCGCGCACTCGCGAGCTTTATACTGACCGATGTTCATCAACTGGTAGTAATCCTGTCGCTTGTTTTCCGGGATATGAAAGCCGCGCCTAAAATCGGCCGCCTCCTTCGGAGTTCGAGTGCAGCCGATTTTACTGGCTGTGACTTTCAAACTTGCCAGTGAGCATCCGATCCTGGCCGCAATATCCTTCAACGGCTCGTTGTTAACGTATCCGTCAAGAATTATCTTGCGACGAGCTTCGCTGTTGAGCTTTGCGTTCATTTACAGGGTCTCCCCAACTACGCTTCCACAATGCTCAATTCTATATGCAGCGGGCTGAAGAGTGTCGTTAGCGTCGCATCCAGAAACTTATCTCGGAATGCATTTCTTGCTGTTACTCGCCGCGATCGCCGGCCCTGTCGACGCGAGTTCCGCTGTAGTTGGCAGGGTTGCGGCTGTGGTCATCGACGGCTGGATCTGGCTGGTCTGTCGATATCGGCCTCAAAGTCTTGCCAGATGCCCGAAGTACACCACATGATTGAGAGGGGCATGGGGCATACCCGAATCGGATATGGCACCACGCGATGGACGCTAAAAAGCCAGACGAGGCACCTGCGAGGCAGCCGCCGGAGCGTGATCGACGTCGTTGGCCGCGCGAAGCTCACCCTCACAACGAGTCAGCTTCGCCACTCGCGCCGGCGCTCGAGCCTTTGTCCTTTTCAACGCTCGAACTGGCGCCAGAGGATCAATTCGCCGCCTGGCAAGCGCATATGGCTCCGCTTGTCGAGGTCAAACTGCCGGATGACAAATCGCCGGACGATGGCTTTCCCGCCGACCACACGGCCTGGAACCTCGGTGGCATGCTGATCGTTCAGCAGCGCGCAGCGGCACACAGTTACATGCGTTCTGCCGCAAAACTCCGGTCCAGTTCGATCGATCACTGGTGCATCGTCTTGCCCCATACTGGCCGGTCATGGACGGAGGTCGATCGTCGCGTGGCAGAAAGCCAGCCGGGCAAATTGGAGATCAGATCGCTCGGCTACCCGTTTCGCGGGAGGGCAACGGACTCTGAAAGTCTCCTTCTGTATATGCCGCGTGATTTGTTCGCCGATGCGGCGGCAAGCCTCGACGCGAAGAACAATTCAATTCTGTCCGGCAACTTTGCCAACCTCCTGGTCGGCTACATTAACAGCGTAGAGGCAAGACTGCGCAGCCTCACGGCTGACGATCTGCCTCGCATTGTACATGCAACGCGCAGCATGATCATCGCCTGCCTCGGGCCTGCGGCGGAACATGCTGCCGCCGCCGAACAACTGGCGAATGTTGCGCTCATGGAGCGGGCGCGCAGATACGTCCACCAGAATCTGGATGCGGCTCATCTGACACCGGATTCAATGTGCCGGGCGCTCGGCGTCTCGCGCTCCCGTCTCTATCAGTTGTTCGAACCAAGCGGTGGAGTTCTCCATTACATCCAAAGCCGCCGGCTTCTGGCAGCGCATATTGCGCTCAGCGATCCGGTGGACAGCCGGCGAATTGTTGAAATTGCCGAGGCCTTCGGGTTTAGTTCAGCGGCCAATTTCAGCCGGGCATTCAGCAAGGAATTCGGTTACAGCCCCCGCGAAGGCCGCAGCACGGTGGTGTTGTCGCGCCCGGCCCACTCTGCTTCGCATGCCGAACACCAGAAGGCCTCTTCCTTTGAAGGTTGGCTCAAAGCGCTCGGAAATTGAAACAGGATCGGCGATGTTGAGGTGGCAGGTTCAAGCAGGCTTGCCGGGGGCGGCCAAGGCGATGCTGCATCATGAACCAGAATATTCGTGTCGCGTCGACCGCGCCATCATCATACAGCCAATTGCGATTTATTAACCAACTGTGACTGTTCATCGTTATCGACAGTTTGCCGCCAATCACGGCGGAGCATACATTGCGACTATGCAGCATGAGGAACTTGTTAAGACTGCCAGTTGAAAGTTTGCCAAGTTTGGCAGTTATGCTATTTCTGAACTGGGGGACGCGAATTAACACCGCCTATGGAGGTGGCTCTTGCACCCGGAGGCATCAGGCGTCGGCACGCAGAGTGAGGGGTCTTCCTCATGCGATGTTCCACGTGCCGGCGAAGCGCTTCTCGCTGACCTTTTGGCAAACACGACCGAACTTTTGTCGTTCTATGACCGCGATTTTTGTTTGACGCACTACGCAACCAAGCTCAAAGGCGTGTACGGAGGCGCGGTAGCGGCGGGTGCCCCCGTTTGGGAGATCTACCCGAGCTTCCTCGATGCGAGGTACCGCGACGAATTTCTTCGTGTGTTCCACGGCGGCACCCCGGCACACATCGACTTGCCGCGATCATCGGACGAAGTGCCCTGTTCCGTTTTCGTCTTCGCCACCGCGAATGGTGTGGGAATCATCGAGACAAGGGGGCACGGCGAGCGGAGCGCGGCGGAGGAGCAGGAGCATGTAACTCTGCTCCATCACGCGACGCACGACGTGCTAACAGGACTGCAGAATCGGCGGCGATTCGGCGAGCGGCTACAGCAAGCGCTGGCGGCCATCGGCGAAGCAAAGCCGAAAGCCGCCCTGCTGCAAATCGACCTCGACGATTTCAAAGCGGTCAACGACACGCTCGGTCATGGAGCAGGCGACACGCTTCTTCAGCTCGCCGCGGGTCGAATCCGCGACGCGCTGCAGGACGGCGAATCCGCATACCGCTATGCCGGCGATGAGTTCGCCGTCATCCAATTGGGAAAGGATCAGCCAGCGGAAGCCGAGCGCCTCGCAGGATCTCTGGTCGACGCGTTCAAGGAGCCGTTCGTCATCAATGGCATTCCCGTCTTCGTCGGCTCGAGTATCGGAATTGCTTTCGGGCCGGAGCACGGGACCGATGGCGAGCAGTTGATGAAAGCCGCGGACATTGCTCTTTACGCAGCCAAGACGGACGGACGCGGTTGCGCCCGAACGTTCAACCGTTCGATGCTGCTCCTGCTCGAGCAACGCGAGAATCTGAGGCGCAACCTTAGAACCGCGCTGGAGCGGGGCGAGCTTTATCTGGAGTATCAGCCCCTCATTCGGTCTCCCGCGTCGGTGATCGGTTTCGAAGCGCTACTGCGGTGGCGGCACCCCGAGATCGGAATCATACCACCCGGCGTGTTCATACCGATCGCCGAGTCGGACGGTCTGATGGACGAGATTGGCCGATGGGTGCTTGAGGAGGCCTGTCGCCAGGCATTGACGTGGCCCTCCTCGCTGACGATCGCAGTGAACCTGTCGCCTGCTCAGTTCCTTAGCGGATCGCTGACTGACACCGTGGCCCAGGTCATCGACGCAGTTGGAATCCGGGCCGACCGACTTGAACTCGAGATAACCGAAACGGTTCTTCTCGAGAAGACGATCGACAATATCGACACATTAAACACTCTGAACGTCTTGGGAATACGAATATCGCTCGACGATTTTGGAACATACTACTCATCGTTGAGCTATCTTAAGAACTTTCCCTTCGACACGTTGAAGATAGATCAGTACTTCATTGCGGACCTGGGGACCGATCTCAAAAGCCAGACCATCGTGCGATCGATCATAAATCTGGCGCACGGCCTGGGAATAAGCGTCACCGCCGAGGGGGTTGAGACGTCGGCGCAGGCGCGGTGGCTTATCAAGGAGAACTGCGATTGCCTGCAGGGCAATTTCCTGGGACGCCCACTCGGAGCCGATGCAATTGGCAATTTCATCAGACGATCCCAGCTGAGGGTGGTGCGAGCGATGGAGAAATCAAATCGGGCGGTTTAGAGCGGTTTGATAGAACCTCTGATCCTAAGTATTTGTTTTTACACAAATCCGGACGGAAAACCGCTACGCATGTTTCCTGGAATTGCTTTGCACCTTGCACCCTTTGTTAACGGTGAAGTGGAGATTTGTGGAAACGATCGAGGCAGATACCGCTCAATTCTTCGAGTCGGTGCAAGAGTGGCTCATCACGGCGCGGGGTGAAATTTTCGTCGCGGAGACCATCGCCCTACCAGGGCTCAATGCTGATGGAACAAGGGAGGATGCCTATGGGACCTGTTCATCATGAGCTGGCTGGCGAGCCGACTTTTGCGCCCATGATCCAGATCGACATGGAAATCAAAGCTTTCGTCTCCGCCTGGAGACACTGCGATTATGTCTCGACATACACGGCCCGGATGATCAGTCAAAACAGATCAGACTCGGTCCGGCATTCAAATCTCTTTTCCTCTGCCCTCAATGAATTGCTGGAAGTCGCCTTTCGTACGCGCCATGCCGGTGGTGAACTGGCATGCAGGGTATCCCGCCACGGCGCGACGGACAGGATCGAACTGACGTTCCCATGCGTGCCAGAGGAGCGCGAATTCTATGAAGAAGCCGTGTCACGCGTCGCAGGAACAGAGGCCAGGGAGCGATACCTCAATTCGGTGTCTGGGGATGTCGCGCCCAGCCGGGAGGTCGTGCTCCTGGAACTGGCTGTCGACTACAACGCGGTACTCAGGGTGGAGGAAGCCGATGGTGATGCAATCAAGCTTGTCGTGGATCTCCCGCTTGAGGGCCTGCAACATTGAGCCCTTACGACCTCCTCCCGCGCTTCAAGGCGCAATATGACGCCAACAACCAGGAGTTCTCCATATCCGGGGTGGTCCGGCCTCAGGCAATCGATGAACTTGGGCCTAGCATAGCATTGCTCCGCGATGCGATCGGCCGTGTGCGCGGCGTTCTCTACGTCAATGTCAGACGCCTGACGCAGATGAACAACGCCGCGTTTCACGCCTTTTCGAGGATCCTCATCGACGCCTGCCGCGCTCGGCCCGATCTCAAATTCGTCGTCATCACGTCAAGCGTCGTCGGATGGACCTCGCGAAAATTCGGTCGCTTGAGCGGAATCGAGCCGAACATCACGGTCGAGGAGTATGACAGCGAATTCTATCCGGGACAGGGCTTCCTCGAGGAAGGCGGGTTCGTTCCGATCCTGCGTTCACAGACGAAGATGACCTGGCGCCACGAGCGCGCAATCTTGCCGCGACACGGCATGAGGCAGGGGATCGTCATGGCCGACATCTGTTGCGGGATCGGCGATTTCGCCGTGCTCGTGCAGAAGGAGTTCCAGCCATCGCGGATCGTCGCCCTCGACCACTCCATATCGAGCCTGAACTATGCTCGACAGGTGATGCGGGAGTTCGATATCCGGGGCATCGAATATACCTATGGCGATGCGTCGGAGATGCTGCTCGATGAAGCGCAGTTCGACCTGGTGACCTGCCGGCATTCCCTTCAGATATTCAATCGGCCTGAACTCATCCTCAAGGAGCTCTACCGCATATGCAAGCCGGGCGGGCGGGTCTACATCACCAACGAGAAGAATTCGCATTGCCTCGGCGAGCCGCGCGCCGAAAGCATCCGTTGGACCTACAACGAGGTGGCGAAGCTGTTCGGGCATTTCGAGATGGACGTCGAGCTTGGGCCGAAGAGCCGGCGATACCTGATGGAAGCAGGATTCGAAGACATCCGTGTGGAGACCTTCATGGTCACTAACATGGACGGCGATTCCCAGGATTTCGCCGATGTCATTGCCGCCTGGGCGGATGTCTATGCGGGCGAGATGGCGACCAGGCGCGGTGATGGACCGGAGTTCGTCGCACAGTTCCGGCAGGGTTTCGAGGACCACATTTTCGCTGCGCTCCATCCCAAAGGTTATGCGGGTTGGCCGATCTGGGTCGCATCGGGGCGACGGCCGCAATGAAAGTCGACAATGAGCCTACGCCGCGCTTCGGCCTACGCTCCTTTCGAGCGAAATTCGTGTTGGTCGTTGGCGGCGCCGTCCTGTTCGACCTCCTGCTGAGCGGTGGCCTGGCCCTTTGGAACGTTCAGAAGCTGTCGCGCGACGCAACATCGGAAGTCGGTGAGGGCCTGACGACCGCAAACCAGGAATACATTCGTTCCTATGCCGAATCGACAGCGTTGAGCGTCGATCTGCTGCTCGATCGGGTTCACGGCGACGTCAAGGCGTTGGCTGGCGTACTGCAGGCCCAAATCAACGAACCGACGAGGCAGCAAGAGGTCGGAGCGACGCTTTCGCATGAAGCGCCCGGCTCCGTGAAGGTCGTCTACGACGCGCAGGGCGATTGGGCGCAGAACCTGCCCGGCGCGCCTTCCGTGGTCAGTGTCTGGGGCTACCTGCTGGGCGCCGACCACGCTCCGCTGCCGGGCGTTCAGAAGGAAATCGATGACAGTACCGTGATCGATCTCGTCGCGCCGACTCTCATGGCCAGCGGATCGTCCAAACTGCAAATGTACTATATTGGTCCAAAAGAACGGCCGATCTTCAGGACGGTGCCGTATACGGACCAGGCGCAGACCTTCGACAAGCTTTATCCGGGCCACAACAAGGCGGAGTTCTGGGAGTTCTTCTTTCCGGGAATCTATGGCTCATGGCAGCAATGGGCCAGGGATCCGGCCTCGCGTCCGGTCCCTGACGATATCACCCAGACAGCGCCTTACACCGATGCAATCACGGGAAAGCTGATCGTCAGCTTTTTCCACCCGCTGTGGACGCGCGATCGCACCGGTATCGCAGGTACGGCCGGGGCCGACATCACCCTCGATCAGCTCGCGGAAGTCGTCGAAAGGGTGAAGATCGCTGAAACCGGGTTCGGCTTCCTCACCATGTCGACCGGCAATGTGGTGGCGATCAATCCGTCGGGCCAGGCGATCATCGGCCTGACTTCATCAAGCGACGCGGGCACGCAGGGCGTCACCGGCCTAGAGCGGTCACTGCGGGGAAGTACGCAGCCGGCTATCGCGTCGCTGCCTCTCGGCCAGAACAATGACGGTGTCATTCAGCATATCAT
This sequence comes from Mesorhizobium sp. CNPSo 4684, assembly GCF_057784315.1. Taxonomy (NCBI): domain Bacteria; kingdom Pseudomonadati; phylum Pseudomonadota; class Alphaproteobacteria; order Hyphomicrobiales; family Phyllobacteriaceae; genus Mesorhizobium; species Mesorhizobium sp. CNPSo 4684. The sequence goes on from NZ_JBWLUX010000018.1 coordinate 83,332, forward strand.
GCTCGACAACAAGGGCGAACGCGTACCCTACATTGTTGTCCTCAAGCGACTGAAGCCGACCAATCTGTGGAGTTCGGGACCGATCAAGTCCGAAACGATGTCGGTCGGGATCGTCGTTCCCGAACGGGAGATCTATGCGTCCCTGTTTGCCGCGCAGAAGAGCATTTCGCGCGCAACCAATCGTATCCTGCTCTTTCAGATCGGTGCGATCATCGTTTCGCTTCTGATTGTTTTCGCGGCCGTGCTCGGAATTTCGAAGCGGATCACCGCGGGCCTCAGGGCGCTTGCCAGTGCCGCCCAGCGGCTCCAGACCAAGGACTATTCAGTCCGCGTCAGCATTCCGACGCGCGACGAGGTTGGAGCCGCTGGCATCGCTTTCAACCGCATGGCCGAGCAGATCAGCTTCCACACGGAAAACCTCGAGCAACTCGTCGACGAACGAACCAGAGAGCTCGGCGACGCCAATCAGGAGATTTCCGCTCTCAACGAAAAGCTGCAGGACGAGAACGTCCGCCTCGGCGCCGAGCTCGCGGTTGCCAAGCAGATCCAGTTGATGGTCCTGCCGAAACCATTCGAACTCGAAGCGATTCCGGGGCTGGAGATCGCAGCCTACATGCGGCCGGCCGACGAGGTTGGCGGTGACTATTACGACGTCCTGCAGAACGGATCACGGATCAAGATCGGCATCGGCGACGTGACCGGTCATGGTCTCGAGAGCGGCGTGCTGATGCTGATGGTCCAATCCGTCGCACGCGCGCTGCAGGAGACCGACGAAGCGGATCCGCACCAGTTTCTGGACCGGCTGAACAGAGCGATCTACAAGAACATCGAGCGGACGAACACCGGCAAGCATCTCTCGCTGGCCTTTCTTGACTTCGAGGATGAGCGGGTAACGCTATCCGGCCAGCATGAGGATGTTCTCGTCGTGCGTGCGGACGGGGAGGTCGAACGCATCGATACGCTTGATCTGGGCATGCCGGTTGGTCTGGAGAATGACATCTCGAAGTTCATCGACACGCGTGACATCCAGTTCGAGAGTGGCGACGTGATCGTGCTGCACACCGACGGTGTGACCGAGGCGGAGGATCAGGACAAAAGGCTATTCGGGTTCGAGCGCCTCTGCCAGAGCGCAAAAAAACGTTACGGCGGGAGCGCCGAGGACATCAAAACCGGGATCATCGAGGATCTGATGGCCCATATCGGAGTCCAGAAGATCCATGACGACATCACCCTCGTGATCATAAGGCACACATAGCAATGACAACGCTGTTCGGGACCCCTGACATTGCAATCGGGATGAAGGAGAGCGTCAGTCGCGTTCGGCTGTTCGATGGACCTCTCGACTTGAGTTGGCGTCATTGTGCCACCACCTCGGACTTCATCGCCGATCTTTTCGCGTTGCGCTTCCGGTCGTCCCGCAATGACTACATCGAAGTGCGGCACAGCATCGGATATCTGGTCAACGAGTTAATCGAGAACGCCGTCAAGTTCCGCGCACCGGGCGAGATCGTGATCGAGGCATCGATGGATTCGGAGTGCTTCAAGCTCAAGGTGTCGAATGACGTCGATGGTAAAGACGCCTCCGAGTTCAAAAGCCTCCTGGCGGACATTACGGTTGGCGACCCCAGAGACCTGCTGATACAGCGAATCGAAGCGAACGCCGCGAGCCCCGACGTGTCACGCTCCGGGCTCGGATTGCTGACGTTGATGAGCGACTATGGCGCGCGCCTCGCCTGGATATTCAGCTCTACCGACGAAGGCGATCGGATTTGCCTGGAAACCTACGCCTCCATTCCGATCTCGCAAACGCACAACTAGAAGAAACGAAGCCAGGCCATGGAAATCAAGACAGACGACTACCGCGTGTGGAACGAAGGAAGCGATATTTTCTTCGACGGCGCAATGCGGCTTGCCAGTTCCGAGGCCGGTGCGCCCGTCACGGCTTTGGCGACCAGTGTTCTTGCGTCAAATCCTGCTTCCATTACGCTCAATTTAAAGGACCTTTACTTTCTCAACTCTTCCGGCATCAACCTGCTGGCGAAATTTACCATCGAGGTTCGCAAGCATCCCGATGTTCGATTCGTCGTGCGTGGAACGCCCGACATACCCTGGCAATCGAAATCACTGCCGAACCTGAAGAAGCTGCATCCCGCCCTGGTGCTTTTGATGGACTAAGGCCTGTCGGTCTTCAGGCCTGAACACCAACAGGCCTAACTGGGTCACCTAAATTGGCCAAAGGACTGCGTGAGCCAGCGGCAATCCCGGGCAGCATCGGCCGGTCGGTGCAAGAGCGCCGCACCGAGAGCGAGATATGTACGCCAGGATAAGTATCTGGATGCGAAGCTAACGACATTCCGGCCTCGTCCGTAGATGTTCGCGATAGTCCGGCGGGGGCTCGGCACAGGCGGCAGGCGTCCAGATAGCTGGTGTGTCGCTGCCTGTGCCGACAACGCCCCCCGCTACGCGGTCAAAGGTGTCCGTCTTGAGTAAGCGTAGCAAGGTCAACGGCGGCCGGCTGGAGTTCATTCCGCCGCAGATCCCGACTCTGGTCAAGCAACCGCCCGAAGATGGGGGATGGGTTCACGAGGTCAAGTTCGACGGCTACAGGACGCAGCTCATCATCGATCAAGGCGGCGTGCGTCTTTACAGCAAAAACGGCCATGACTGGACGGCAAAATACTGGCCCATCGCGCTGGCAGTCGAGCTGCCATGCAGGGCTGCCATTCTCGACGGCGAGGTCATTGTAGCCGGTGAGCAGGGCGCTCCCGATTACCCTGCGCTGGAAGCCGCGATCTGGAATGAGCCGAGCCGGCTGGTGTTCGTGGCGTTCGACATCCTCCATCTCGATGGTCGCAATCTTGCCCCCTTGCCCCTGCTGCAGCGCAAGCACGCGCTGTGGCAACTGGTTGAACCTGGCGCGGGCAAGATCCGGTACAGCGAGCATTTCGACGGCGATGCGCTGGCGATCCTTCACGCCATCGACAAGATGGGGCTTGAGGGCATCATCTCGAAGCGCGCCGACAGCCGCTACCGGAGCGGACCGTCGACCACATGGCTGAAGGCCAGATATTTCGAGGAAGGCGATTTCCGAATTGCCGAGCGTCGTTCGCCAGCCTGGCACGGCTCCAATGGCCCTGATGGCCACGCTTGACGGCGAGAGACTGTATATCGGCAGCGCTGATTGCAGCTCGGACCGCCAGTTAGCCCTTGTTGTCCACACTCGCTTTCGCGGCGGCCGATACCAGCTGGATCGCGGGCCGCTCGCCGGGAGCTCCGCTCTTGGCGACGACGACGCGGTCGCGTCCTTCGCCTTTGGCATCGTAGAGCGCGTGGTCGGCGGCATTGGTGATTTCTGCCCAACCCGATCCATGCTCGGGGTAGGCGGCAACACCGAACGAGACCGTCACGGTGCCCAGCGTGCGGCCGCGATGCGTCAGGTGAAGCTGCCTGATTGCCTGGCGCAGTGCTTCCGCCCGCTCGGCGCCTTCCTCGAGCGAGCATCCCGGCATGACGATGGCGAATTCCTCCCCGCCGTAGCGCGACACCACGTCGCTTTCGCGCGCGTGCTCGATCAATGTGGCGGCGACTTGCTTCAGCACGAGGTCGCCGGCTTCGTGACCGAACGTGTCGTTGAACTGCTTGAAATGATCGACGTCGAGCATGAGGATCGTCAGCGGCTGGGCCGAGCGCTCCATCCTGCGCAGCTCACGGCTGCTCGTTTCCTCGAGATAGCGCCGGTTGAACAGGCCGGTGTTCGGATCGCGGATCGATTGCTGCCGCAACGTCTCACGCAGGCGCAGATTGGCCAGCGCCAATGCCAGCGTGTCGACGACGCCGCGCAGGATCTGCTGCCTTTCAGCCAGCCATTGCGGCTTCTCGGCTGCGTTCGGTTCGCACAGATGCAGGATGCCGAGCGTCTCGCCTTGCGCCGCCAGCGGCATGCAGACGTAGCCCTTCTTGCCATTCTCGGTGATATGGGCGCAGCGCGGCGTCAGCATGCCCGGGCCGGCGACATGGTCCTGGCCGCGCCGCAGCGCCCAGCAGTCTTCCGGCGCAAATTGCGTGGCGCTCGACCGGACGTCGCCCCAATGCGCCATCTCCTCGACCAGATTGCGCGAGGCGCTGGTCAAATGAACGGTTCCGCTCAAGCCGCCGAGGAACTCGGTCATGGCCGTGCCGACCACTGAAAAAGCTTCGGGGAAGGTCACGCAGGCCTGCAGCAGCTCGCCAAGCTTGACCAGGCGGGTGGTGGTTTCCGACTTCTCGTGCAGCTCGCGGTTAAGCACCGCCAGCTGATCGGCACGCTCGTTGACGACCCCTTCGGCGCGGCGCAGCTCGCTGATGTCGTTGAGGGTGAGGACCAGACCGCCGTCGGATCGGCTGAGTGGGCTGCAGCTGGCGATGACCGGCAGATGCGAGCCGTCGGATCTGGTCAGGCGCACCTCGCCTTGGTGCTGGCGGCCGGTGGTCAAGGCCATTTCGATCGGTGAAGCGCCGGCTGCGAAGCCGGCACCTCTCGGGTCGCGCACCGTCAGCACCGAATCCCATTGCTGCCCGACAATCTTGTCGGCGCGCCGCCCGATCATCGTAACCGCCGCCGGATTGGCGCTGGCGATGCGACCGTCGCTGTCCAGCACGGCGATGCCTTCGGCCGCCGTCTCGACGATATCCTCGACATGCGCCCGCGCCGATGCAAGCTGGTCCGCCATGATGTTGAACCCGTCGGCCAGCTGTCCGAACTCATCCTTGCGGGCGTGGCTGATGCGGGTCATGGCATTGCCCTTCGCCAGCGCTTCCATGCCGCCCATCATATCCTTGAGGCCGGAGCCGAAACGGCTGAGCAGCATCCATGCAAACCCCACCGCGACCAGCACGGCCGCCGCCGCGCTGAGGCCAACCAGCCAGAGCAGGCTGTTGGTGCGCTCTTCGGCGGCATTCAGGACAGGGTCATATTCCAGCAGCACGGCGCCGATGATCGTATCCTCGGGATACTTGATCGGCACCGCGAGTATGGCGTTGACTTCCTCCGGGTCGACGAACTTGCGCGGGACGCCGTCCTCCAGCGTCTGTCCGATCTCGTTGCCGGGATCGTGATCGAACTTGTCGCCGACTTGGTGCTCTTCGTCGGTCGCATGGGCGACGACAGTCTTGTTGCGGTCGAGGACCAGGAAATCCCGGTGCAGGCGGCGGTGCTGGTGCTCCATGAATTGCTTGAGCGCGTCAGGCCGCTCGAACAGCGAAGGCGTCCCGTCGGACGGCTTGAAGACAATGGTGTCGGCCAGTTCGTGCGCGACGTTGGTCGCTTCGGTCAGTCCAAGATATTTGGTCGCGGCGATCTGCGTGAAGATGGCAACGCCGCCAACCAGCCCGATCAAGGCCGCGGCGCTCACCATGCTGAGAATGATCTGGCTTCTAATGCGCATGACACGAATCCGCCGAGGATACCGGCATCCTATACGCTGGATCGAGCCTGTATTTCATTGTCTGTCTTTTATTACCAAATGCTTATCAACGTGCTAACGGCGAGCCCGAACCTTGTCTCGTCGGACGCGATCAAAGACGGGCGATTGCCGGTTCGTCAGTCGATGGCATGCCGAGGCCGCTCCTAGCCGAAGCGGCCTCTTCGTGGGACTACCGCAGCCTTGCCGACCGTGGAAAATCCACCACCTCCGCCACCGGCCGTGTGTACTGGGCCGCAACGATCGCCTCGATCAACAGGTCGAGCGCCGCAAGGGCCTCGCTGCTCGTTTCGTCGTCGCCGCGCAGATAGTGGCCGGCCCGCTCCAGATGCAGCCGGGCGGCGGCAAAGTCGCTTTTCATTAGCTTCTCCTTATTGCCCGCCGTGCGCCGAACATGTGCGACTCGCTTTACCCGAAAGCAAACATCCACAGCCGCCTTTGAATCGAATTGTCCTGACCTCGCCGAATGTGCTGGATGGGAGCGGCGCCCGTGCAACCGATGTCGCATGCAACCGTTATTTCGGGCAGAATGAGGGGTGCATGTCTTTATCGTTCCCGCACAAATGGCGCTGGCTTGTCGCGACCGCGGCGGCGACCCTGTTGCTCACCCCGGGCGCAGCCTTGCCGGCTGAAAAGACCGGCATGTCCAGCGAAGGCATTTTCGTTCTGGAAATCATCCTGCTGCTGGTCGTTGGGCGCGGCCTCGGCGAGCTGCTCGAACGCATCGGCCAACCGGCCGTCATGGGTCAGCTCATCGGCGGCATCCTGCTCGGACCCTCGCTGCTCGGCTGGCTTTGGCCTGAGGCGGAGCGTCTGGTTTTCTCCGGCGACGCCTCGCAAAAGATCATGATCAACGCCATCGCCCAGCTCGGCGTGCTGATGCTGCTCCTGCTCACCGGCATGGAGACCGACCTCAGACTGGTGCGCAGGGTCGGCCGCGCCTGCTTCTCCATCTCCGCCGCCGGCGTCGCGATTCCCTTCGTGCTCGGCTTCGCGGCGGCGCAGGCCATGCCTGCGTCGCTGCTCGCCGAGGACAGCGAGCGCGTCGTCGCCGGCCTCTTCCTCGGCACCGCGCTGTCGATCTCCTCGGTCAAGATCGTCGCAATGGTGGTGCGCGAGATGAACTTCATGCGCCGCGACCTCGGCCAGATCATCGTCTCCTCGGCGATCATCGAGGACACGATCGGCTGGGTGATCATCGCCATCACAATCGGCATCGCGACCAAGGGCCGCATCGACCTCGGCAGCCTTGCCTTCACGCTTGCGGGCGTCGCCGCCTTCATGGCCTTTTCCTTCACCCTCGGCCGCCGCATCGTCTTCGACGCCATCCGCTGGACCAACGACAGTTTCAGCAGCGAATATGCCGTCGTCACCGTCATCCTCGCCATCATGGGCGTGATGGCTTTGATCACCGAGCTGATCGGCGTCCACACCGTGCTCGGTGCCTTCGTTGCCGGCATCCTTGTGGGCGAGTCGCCGATCCTGTCGCGCCACATCGAGAGCCAGTTGCGCGGCGTCATCACGGCGCTGTTCATGCCCGTGTTCTTCGGTGTCGCTGGTCTCTCGGCGGACCTCACCGTGCTCCTTGATCCGCAGCTTGCGCTGCTCACCGTGGCGCTGGTTGCCATCGCCAGCGTCGGCAAGTTCGCCGGCGCCTTCATCGGCGCGGAGTTGGCCGGCATGAGCCGCCGCGAGGGCATCGCGGTCGGCTGCGGCATGAACGCGCGCGGCTCGACCGAGGTCATCGTCGCCTCGATCGGCCTTTCGATCGGAGTGCTTTCGCACAACCTCTTCACCATGATCGTCACCATGGCCGTCATCACCACGCTAGCGATGCCGCCGACGCTGCGCTGGGCACTTGGTCGCCTGACACTCGGCGAGGCCGAAAAGAAGCGGCTGGAGCGCGAGGAGGTCGACCAGCGCGGCTTCGTCGCCAATCTGGAGCGGCTGCTGGTGGTGGCCGACGAAGGCGTCGTCGGCCGCTTCGCCGCCTACATGGCCGGCGTGATCGGCGCCGGCAAGCCGATGACAGTGCTGCATGCCGGCGGCGAGAACGAGGCCGAGCCGGGAGTGGAACCGAAGCTGGAGGAGATCGAGAAGGGGGCCGAGCACAACCGCGAGGCGGCGAAGGACGCCGACGAGCAGCCCGCCGCCAAGGCTCCCGTCACCCGCAGGCACGGCAGGCACGTATCGGCCGAGACCGTGGCGAGGGAGGCGCGCAAGGGTTACGGCGTGCTGATTGTCGGGCTCGGTCGCGCGCTTACCGCCAAGGGCGGCTTCACTCGCCGCCTCGACGAGATCGCCGGCGCCTTCGACGGCCCGCTCTGCCTTGTGGTCAAACCCGCTGCCGCCGGCCGGCAGATGCCGAGGCTCGGACCCGGGGCCGGCCGGATCCTGGTGCCGGTCAACGGCACGTCGGTCGCCCGCCGTGGCGCCGAGCTGGCGCTTGCCATTGCCGCCGTCACCGGCGCGCCGGTCAAGATGCTCTATGTTGCGCGGGTCGGCCGAGACGAGCCGCGCGACACCGTCTCGCATCGCCGCAGGGAGGCGGTGCTGAAAGACATCGTTGCGCTTGCCGACCGCTACGGCGTCGAGATCGAGACTGCCATCCGCAGCAGGGCCGCCGCCGCCGATGCCATTGCCCGCCAGGCCGGCAGGGGGGTGGCGATGATCGTCATGGGCGTGGCGCGACGGCCTGGCGAGGAATTGCTGTTCGGCGAGACGACCAGCAGTGTGCTGCAACGCTGCCGCTGCCCGGTGGTGCTGATTTCCGACGAACGGCTGCCCCGCGACGACGCCGCCCGCGAGGCGCTGCGTTCCGGCACCGGTTGACAAGCCAAGGAGGTCACGATGAGCTTCAGCGCAAAACCCCTCGACGAGACCACATGGCCGCAATTCGCCGCGCTGGTCGAGCGGCACAATGGCGTCTGGGGCGGCTGCTGGTGCATGGCGTTCCACGCCAAAGGCGTCGGCGCTGCCGGGAACCGCGCCGAGAAGGAGGCCCGGGTCCGCGAGGGCCATGCACATGCGGCGCTCATCTTCGACGGCGCGGCGTGTGTCGGCTGGTGCCAGTTCGGCCCGACGCGGGAGCTGCCGCGCATAAAGCACCGGCGCGCCTATGAGGAAGGGCTGACGAGCCTACCGGACTGGCGCATCACCTGCTTCTTCTCCGACAAGGCTTACCGCGGCAAGGGCGTCGCGGCAGCAGCACTTGCCGGCGCGCTCGCCGAGATCGCCCGCCTCGGCGGCGGCACGGTGGAAAGCTATCCCGAGGATGCGGAAGGCCGCTCGGTCGCCGGCGCCTTCCTGCACAATGGCACGCTGGCGATGTTTGAACGCCAAGGTTTTCAGCGCGCCCGCAAGATCGGCAAGCATCGCTGGGTGGTCGCACGGACGGTGGAGGCCGGCGGCGCCTGATAGCTTGGTTCACCAAGCCGTCTCCTCGGATGCGCTTAATATGATTTGATACTAATATGATTGCCGCATCAGTAGATTTCGACGACTTCGGCGGGCGCCGATGCCGTTGCTGATGATGTGCAAGGCAATTTGAGAAGGGACGATTGGCAAACAGGGAGGAGACACGGGATGGCGGCCTATCTTATCGCCGATGTCGATATCACCGACGCGGCCATATTCGATCAATACAGGCGTGAGGTTCCGGCCACCGAGGAGCGCTACGGCGGCCGCTATCTCGCGCGCGGCGGTGCGACCAAGGTGTTCGAGGGCGACTGGCACCCGCACCGCCTCGTCATCATCGAATTTCCCGACATGGCATCGCTTTCGGCCTGGTATGACTCGCCGGAATACGAGCGTTTGAAGGAGATCCGCTTTCGCAGCGCCAGGACACGCATCCTGGCTGTCGAAGGGATCGCGTTGTCGCCGACCTAGAGCATGATCCCAAAAAGTGGGTACCGGTTTTTGGAAAAGATCATGCTCCAACAAAGGGGTAGATCATGATGAGATTTCAACCAAATCTCATCGTGATCTAGGCCGTGATCTGTCGCGCTGGGAGAAATGTGGCGGAGCGATCTGACGCGCTTACTTGCCTTCGAAGAAGGCGTGGATCGCTGCTTCCAGCGTCTCGATAAGCTCGGCATTGCGGGTGCTGCCGGCCCAGATCAAGGCATTGAGCCGCATGTCCTTGTTGAGGAAGTTCACCTTCCTCGTTTCCAGCAGATATTGCACCACGTCATAGTGCCGCCCCTTGATCGCCTCGATAAGCGCGCTGTTGCGGCCGGTCTTGTCGGCCGCATTGACATCGGCGCCGCGTTCGACGAGCAGCCTGACGATCCCCAGATGCCCGGTCCTTGCCGCCTCGATCAGCGCCGTCCGGCCATAATAGTCGGCGCGCGCGTCGATATCGATGTCGCGATGCTTGATCAGCGCCGTTATGGCGGCGTGGTGTCCCTTGGCCGCGGCGAGGCTGAGCGGCGTGCTCTTCCATTTGTTCCTGGAATTCACGTCGATCTGCGGATGCGAAATCAGCGCTTCGAGCACCGGGCCGCGGGCGTTGTGGGCCGCCAGATGCAACGCCGACCAGCCGCCTTCATCCGTCTGGTTGATGTCAGCCCCCGCTGCCAGCTCGGCGCGGAGGGTCGCGATGTCGCCTGTCTCCGCCGCCCCCAACAGGGTCGACCAGCCTCTCGCGTCCTCGGCTTCCAGGCCCACTGCTACTGCCTCCGTGAACAGACTTGGCAAGGATGCACGCCGGCCTGGCCGGCGGTATCTTCGGCCGGAAGCCTTTCATAATCGCATGCATGGGGCAAACAGATTTCCGCGCCGGACGGGAACCAGCGATTTCAAGCCGCTTGCAGCCGCTCCCGGCCGGGCTGCGGCGGGAAGGCGATGGCGATGCCGGCGGCACCCAGGCCAACTAGCGCCGAGCCGATGAACAGCCAGGAATAGCTGGCATAGGCGTCGAAGATCATGCCGCCGGCGAGCGGCCCGAACGACATGCCGAGGCTGGACAGCAGCGTGGCGGCGCCGAGCACCGTGCCGATGATGCGCGGCCCGAAATAGTCGCGCGCCAGAACGGCATAGAGCGGCATGACCCCGCCATAGGTGGCGCCGAAGATGATCGCCAGGAGATAGAATTGCTCGAGATTGCCAACGGCGAGATAGGCGGCGATCACCACCGCCTGGATGGCTAAGCCCACGATCAGCACCGGCTTGGCGCCCAGCCTGTCGCCGAGCACCCCGTAGAGCACGCGCCCGCCAAGGCCGGCAAGGCCCTCGACGCTGTAGATCGACACGGCGGCCATGGGTGCTACGCCGCACGACATGGCATAGCTCACCATGTGGAAGATCGGTCCCGAATGCGCCGCGCAGGAGGCGAAGAAGGTCATCCCCAGCACCAGGAATTGCGGCGAGCGCAGCGCTTGGCCGACGCTGAAGCCGGGATCGTCCGCGACAGGCGCGGGCGCACCGCCATCCGATGCCGCGACCGCCACCGACGGCTGGCGCACCAGCAAGACGGCGGGCAGCAACAGCACCCAGGCCATGATGCCGATGTCGAACATGGCGGTACGCCAGTCATAGGCGGTGATCAGCCAGCGCGCGAAGGGCGAGATCGTCATCGGCGCCACGCCCATGCCGGCCGAGACCAGCGACACGGCAAGGCTGCGGTGGGTGTCGAACCAGGCGGTGGTCAGCGCGATCATCGGCGCGAAGAAGGCGCTGGCCGCCAGCCCGACGATCACGCCGTAGCTCAACTGGAAGACGATGAGCGAATTGGCGCGGCTCGCCACCACCAGCGACAGGCCGAGCAGCACCGCGCCAGCAAAGACAACGGGGCGGGCGCCGACACGGTCATAGATGGCGCCCCAGGCAAAGCCGCCGGCGCCCATCACCAGAAAGTTCAGCGTCATGGCGCTCGAAATACCGGTGCGCGACCAGTTGGTGTCGAGCGCCATCGGCTCCAGAAAGATCGCCAGCGAAAACATCGCGCCGAGCGCCACACAGGTCATCAACGCGCCCGCCGCGACGATGACCCAACGATAGGAATTGTTCATGGTCTTCTCCAGAAATCGGTTCGATGCGGCGCCAGCTCCATTGCGCCGCTTGCGTCCGAAGGACGTTGGTGGGATTTCGAATCCGACAATCCGGTTGCATTTCTTATCCGGATTTTTTGGCGGCGTTGCGCACTATCTCCCCCCTTGTGGGGAGAAAGCGATTTCAACATCTTAGCCGTAGACTAAGTGTTAGAAATCGCAAGAGAGGGGGTTTTCACGCGCCCCTGCGCCAACAGGTTCCGCCACCACGCCGTGCCTTTGCCAGAGAGATGCGTTCCGATGCAACGAAGGCCGAAAACATCCTTTAGCAGGCGTTGCGGAACAGGCAACTCGATGGCTTGAAATTCAAGCGGCAAGTGCCGCTGGACGGCTACATCCTCGACTTCGTTTGTTTCGAAGCGCGGCTGATCGTCGAGGTCGATGGCGGCCAGCATTCGGAATCCGAAAAAGACGCAGTGCGTGACAGGCATTTCGAAATGAAGGGTCTGAGGACGCTGCGCTTCTGGAACGACGAGGTGGTGCAAAACATCAACGGTGTATGCCTGACAATCCTGGCAGAAGTACGCAAAGGGGACGGCCAAGCAAATCCCCTCTCTTGCGATTTCTAACACTTAGCTTCGCTAAGATGTTGAAATCGCTTTCTCCCCCACAAGGGGGGAGATAGAGCTTGCGCCTCGCGCATTGACGATATCGTCGCTGGTTCTAGATTGATCCGCTCATAACAGGAGATATCGCTCATGGAGCTGCATCGCGGCCGCCTCATCGACCACATCCAGCTGGTGGTCAGGGATCTCAAAGCAAGCCGGCGTTTCTACGAAGCAGTGTTCAAGGTGCTTGGTGTTCCGATCGGTGGCGAGGCCGAGGACTATTTCTGGGCCGACGAATTGTTCATCTCCAGCCTCGACAGCCGGGCGGCGAGGGGGCAGCTGACCGGGCGTCATCATTTGGCCTTCCAGGCCAGGGACAACGCCATGGTCGATGCCTTCTACAAGGCGGGCTTGGCTGCCGGCGGCACCGACAATGGCGCGCCAGGCGAGCGGCCCTACCATCCCGGCTACTACGCCGCCTTCCTGCTCGACCCCGACGGCAACAACATCGAGGCGGTGTACCACGGCCCGGCGAAGCGCAGCGCTGCTTCGGTCGAGATCAATTTCTAGAGCAGTGCCAGGAAAGCTCCCAGCGGTTCTCGCCCGGAATTCTCTTGAAAACAAGGAGTTGCAGCGGTTTTTCGATTTAGGGATTGAACCAGATCAAGCCGGGGCGTAGCGGTTCACCACCATGCCGCAGGCGTAGGCTTTCGAGCCGACGAGGCGCAGTTTTCTGAAGCCGCCCTGGTCGAAAATCCGCTCGCCGTCGCCGAGCGCCGCCGGATTGATGAACAGCTGGAACTCATCGACCAGCCCCGCCGCAATCAGCGCCGAGGCAAAGCCGGCGCCGCCGAACACCGCCATGTCGCCACCGCTCTCGGCTTTCAGCGCCTTGACCTCGCGCGGCAGGTCGCCGCTGGCGAGGACGGTGCGCTCCCACCGCGATGACGCGAGCTTGTCGCTCAGCACCACCTTGCGCGCCTCGACGATGCGCTGCGCAAAGGCGTAGAAGGGATCGCGCGGATAGTTTTTCGCCGCATTGCCCCAATGGGTGAGGTAACCCTCTTCGGCCATCTTGCGGCTGAGCAGGATGGTGTCGATGCCGGCGAACACGGCGTTGAAATCGTGCTTCAATTCGTCGTCCCACGGGGAATTTCCGCCCCATTCCCAGAGCTGCCAGTGCTCGTCGCCGGCCGCGCCGACAAAACCGTCGACCGACATCTGCATTTGCAGGATCAGCTTTCTCATCGTCGTTCTCCTCATTCGACCTGAGTGTCGCCCAGGTGGAAAATGGTTTACTTCTAAAATCATTGACGCAAGGAGAAAATGGTGTCAATAGTAAAGTGATTTTAAAATGGAACCATAGAAATGTCGGCCAGGGAAAGATCCGGTTGCCCCATCAGCCTCTCGCTCGAACTGCTCGGCGACCGCTGGACGCTGCTGATCGTCCGCGACCTGGTTTTCGCCGGAAAGACGCACTTCAGGGAATTTTTGCAGTCCGACGAGGGCATCTCGTCGCGCACGCTGGCCGAGCGGCTGCAGACCTTGCAGGATGAGGGCATCGTCACCAAGAGCGACGATCCCACCCACAAACTCAAGGCGATCTACCGGCTGACCGAGGCCGGCATTGACCTGTTGCCCGTGCTGGCGACGCTGGGCGCCTGGGGCAGCAAATACCGCAACGCCGATAACGAACTCGCCAGGATCGCCGACGAACTGGCCGCGGGCGGGGAGGTTGCCCTTGAGCAGATGAAGAAGAAGCTGCGCGCCGAGCATATCGGCTAGGGCGCAACGCTGGCTTCCTTTTCGCGATGATGGCCGGGCTACATCGATTGACGTCCCCGGGTGACGCTATCATCATGCGTCACCAGCTTATCCTTCCCATCCCGCAAATCGCTGTGGCCGTAGCCACGTTTGCGCCGGATTGCCGTCGCCTGAAAGCACGGCGTCTGCCAACCAGCGCGCGGTGGCGGGGGCGGCGTGCATGCCGATCGAGCCCATGCCGCCATGCACGTACAGCCCCTCGATCGCGGTGCGGCCGAAAAATTCCTGCCGGCCGAACTGCAGCCCGAGCGCAGCGGCGTCAACGCCCGCTCTTCGCAACTCGGCCTCTACCTCGTCGGCTTCTACAATCCGGTCACCGGCCTGCTCCGGGAAATCGGCAAGGAGGCGAAGGCGGTGGCGGCTGACATTGCGCGGCGAGGGTAAAGAGACGCTGCCAGCGAAGCTGCCAATCTCCCTCCTTGCGGGGGAGATGCCCGGCAGGGCAGAGGGGGGTGTGAAGGAACGCCAACGATCGACGTCGTCCGTTCCTACCCCCAAATCCAGGGGCTGACCGATAGTTTGACAGGCCAGAGGGACAGCACCCCCCTCTGTCCTGCCGGACATCTCCCCCGCAAGGGGGGAGATCAGCTATCCTCCACCCCCGCCTCATCCAGCAGCCATTGTCGCACCGCTTGAGTCGGCTCGGGATGGCGTTGCTTGCGCGGCACCACCACATGGAAATCCTGCGTGCCACGCATTTCCGCCTGGATCGGCTGCACCAGCCGGCCGGCGGCGAGGTCGGCGGCGACCAGGAAGCGACTGGCGAGCGCGACGCCCTGGCCGGCAATGGCGGCGTCGATCGCCAGGCCGGTCTGGTTGAAGCGCATGCGTTTGGCCTCGGCGGCCATCTTCAGGCCAAGCGCTTTCTCCATGAACTCCGGCCAAAGATTGTGCGCGTCGTGCAGCAGCACGTGATGCTGAATATCGGTCGGCGCGATCTCGTTCGCGCCGACCGGCAACAGGGAAGGGCTGCAGATGGCGACGATCTGCTGTGGAAACAAAAGATCCACCATCAGGCCGGGGCCGAAGGGCGAACGCCCTTGCCTGACCGCAATGTCGACGCCGTCGGTCTGGAAACTCGACAGGCTTTCGCTGGCCAGAATGCGCAGGTCGACCAGCGGATTGTGCGCCACGAACTCCGGCAGTTTCGGGATCAGCCATTTGGTGGCGAAACTTGGGGTAACGCTGATCGTCAGCCGCGCCGGTTCGGGCCGCAGCAGCAAGGTCGCCTCCGAGATCAGCTCGAAGGCACGGCGGATGTTGGGCACATAGGCGCGGCCCTCGTCGGTGAGCGCCAGGCCGCGGGGCAGCCGCTCGAACAGTTTTGCGCCGAGGTCGGCCTCCAGCCCGCGTATGTGCTGCGCCACCGCGCCTTGCGTCACGTTCAGCTCCTGCGCGGCGATGCGGAAGTTGAGGTGGCGCGCGGCGGCTTCAAAGGCGCGCAGCGCATTCAACGGCGGCAGGCTGAGGAAGGCTTCGGACATGCAGTAGTTTTTCTACAGCTTGATTTCAGGCTTTCTGGTTCGAACCAGATGGCGAAACCGGTTATAGCATTGCTCGAACCTCGGAAACATGGCTTTCAGAGCCGGCCAACCCGCGCGAAGGAAAATCAACATGAGTGTAGAAAAAGTGGCTGTTGTCGTCGCCGGTGGCAGCGGCATGGGCGCGGCGGCGGCGAAACGCCTGGTGGCGGACGGCTTCAAACTCGCGATCCTGTCGTCTTCCGGCAAGGGCGAGGCGCTGGCCAAGGAGCTAGGCGGTCTCGGCGTTACCGGCTCCAACCAGTCGAATGACGATTTGCAGCGGCTCGCCGATCTCACGCTTGAGCGCTTTGGCCGCATCGACGTGCTGGTCAACAGCGGCGGCCACGGGCCGCGCGCGCCGATCCTCGAAATATCGGACGAGCAGTGGCACACCGGGCTCGACGTCTATCTGATGAACGTCATCCGGCCGGTGCGCATCGTGGCGCCGCAGATGGTCAAGCAGAAGGCCGGCGCCATCATCAACATCTCGACGGCATGGGTGGTCGAGCCGAGCCCGATGTTCCCGACGTCCGCCGTGTTCCGCGCCGGCCTTGCCGCTTACACCAAGATCTTCGCCAACACCTATGCAGCGGACAATGTGCGCATGAACAATGTGCTGCCCGGCTGGATCGACAGCCTGCCGGCCACCGAGGAGCGCCGCGACAGCGTGCCGATGCAGCGTTACGGCACGTCGGAGGAGATCGCCGCCACCATCGCTTTCCTCGCCTCGGAAGGCGCCGGCTACATCACCGGCCAGAACATTCGTGTCGACGGCGGCATCATCCGCGCAATCTGACGCATCGGCTTGCCTCCCAATGGACCCCGGCGCGTTATTCCTTCACCGCGCCGGTCATCGAGGAAACATAGTGCTCGACGAAGAATGAATAGAGCACGACGACCGGCAGCGAGCCGATCAGCGCGCCCGCCATCAGCGCCCCCCATTCGTAGACGTCGGAGCGCACAAGCTCCGTCAGCACGCCCACCGGTACCGTCTTGTTTTCGGACGACTGGATGAACGTCAGGGCATAGATGAACTCGTTCCATGACAGGGTGAAGGCGAATATGCCGGCCGAGATCAGGCCGGGCACCGACAGCGGCAGCACGATCTTGGTTAGGATCTGCCACCGGCTCGCCCCGTCTATCAGCGCGCATTCCTCCAACTCGAACGGGATCGAGCGGAAGTAACCCATCAAAAGCCACGTGCAGAACGGTACCAGGAAGGTCGGGTAGGTAAGGATCAGCGCGAAGGGCGTGTCGTAAAGCCCAAGGTTGAACACCATCACCGACAGCGGAATGAACAGGATCGAGGGCGGCACGAGATAAGCGAGGAAGATGCCGAGGCCGACCTGCCGCGCCCCGGAAAACCGCAGCCGCTCGATCGCATAGGCTGCGAAGACCGACGCCAGCAGCGACAGGAAGGTAGCGGCGGTCGAGATCATGATCGTGTTGAGCAGCCAGCCCGGATAGGACGTCTCGAACAAGAGATAGCGGATGTGCTCCAATGTCGGATGCACGACCCAGAACGGATTGAACTGCGCATAGTCGGTCATCTCGAGATTGGGTTTAACCGCCGTGATCGTCATCCAGTAAAAAGGAAACAACAGCACGATGACGAACACCAGCAACGGCAGATAGACCGTTACCACGCGGCGCGGCAGGCTCTGCAGGTAGCCCATGCCGCCTTCGTCGATGTCCGGACGTTTGGTCTTCTTGGTCGCGGCCGTCTTGATCATGACCATGTCAGTCTCTTCCACCTTGTTGCCATTTGCGGCGTTGCAGGCCGAAATAGCTGAACAGGATCGCCGCCAGCAGGAACGGGATCATGGCCACCGCGATGGCCGCGCCTTCGCCAAGCTGGCCGCCGGAAATGCCGCGTTGGAACGACAATGTCGCCATCAGATGCGTGGCGTTGACCGGTCCGCCGCGGGTCAGCACGTAGATCAGCTGGAAATCGGTGAAGGTGAACAGCACCGAGAACGTCATGGTGATGGCGATGATCGGCGTCAGCAGCGGC
The DNA here is from genome assembly GCF_057784315.1 of Mesorhizobium sp. CNPSo 4684. Lineage (NCBI taxonomy): Bacteria > Pseudomonadati > Pseudomonadota > Alphaproteobacteria > Hyphomicrobiales > Phyllobacteriaceae > Mesorhizobium > Mesorhizobium sp. CNPSo 4684. The sequence goes on from NZ_JBWLUX010000018.1 coordinate 100,750, forward strand.
AGCGTCACATAGCGAAACAATTGCCAGCGCGTGGCGCCGTCGAGCGTGGCGGCCTCGTAAAGCGACTGCGGGATCGTCTGCAGGCCGGCAAGCAGTGTGATGGCGACGAAAGGAATGCCGCGCCAGACATTGGCCGCGATGACCGAGGCGCGCGCGTTTGTCGGATCGCCGAGGAAATTGATGCGGTGGTCGATCAGGCCCATCTGCTGCAGCGCCCAGGACAGGATCGAGAACTGCGAATCGTAGATCCACCAGAAGGCGATGGCCGAGAGCACGGTTGGCACCACCCATGGCAGCAGGACTACCGCGCGGAAGAACGATTTGAAGGGCAGGTTTTCATTGAGGATAAGCGCGAGCCAGAGGCCGAGCGCGAACTTCAGGATCGAAGCGCTGATCGTATACAGCAGCGTGTTGAAGACTGAGAGCCAGAAGACACTGTCGTTCCAGAGGTACTGATAATTCTCGATGCCGATGAAGATGCCGGAGCGGCCGATACGGGCATCGGTGAAGCCGAGCCAGACGCCGAGCCCGAGCGGATAGGTCAGGAAAACCAGGAGCAGCACCGCGGCCGGCAGCATGAAGCCGAAGCCAAGGGAATTGCGGCTCTCGGACAGGCGCGAAAAGATCGACGGACGCGGCTGGGCGGCAACGGACGACACGGCCATGAACAGCTCCTCACGAGCAATTCCAGGAAAAGTGTGTAGCGGCTTTCCGTCCGGAATTGCGTAAAAACTCACACTCAGATCAGGGCAGCGGTTCTATCGAAGCCGAACTGCTCTAGCAGGTTTCCTGGTCGGCCCGCACGGCCACCAGGCGATTTCAGGAACCGGACCGGGCAGCACGGCTGCCCGGTCCGGCTGTGCTCCTAGACGCGGTAGTACCGGTTGGCGCGCTTCTCCGCCTCTTCCATCGCCTCCTGCGGCGTCGCCTGGCCGGTTACGGCCTTGGCGAACATGTCGACCAGCACGTAGTCGGCCATGGTCGCCGCCGAGGCGTAGCCGAGCGGCCCGGCATAGCCGTTGGGACGCAGCGTCGCCGAGGCCTTGGCATAGGCGGCATTGTTCGGGTCGGCCGTCCACACCGGATTGCTGTCGAAGGCCTTCAGCGTCTGGCAGCAATAGCCGGCCGAGGAGGTGATCCAGTCCGACATTTGCGGATCCTCGAACATGAACTGCAGATAGGCCTTGGCCGCATTGGGGTAGGGCGTGTAGTCGAAGATGACCGCCGTGGTCACCTGGAACAGTTCGACCGATTTTCCCACGGGACCGATCGGCAGGTTTGTCGTGCGGATGTCCTTGGCGATTTCGGCCAGTTTCGGATCGTTGTCCTTGTTGGTCTTGGCCGTGTAATAGGCGGAAATACCGTTGGCTATGACGCCGAGTTCGCCGGCCAGGAAGGCGCGGTTGTTGTTGACGTCGAGCCAGCTTTCGGTGCCGGGAATGAAGGTCTTGTAGAGCGCCTGCGCGTACTCGATCGCCTTCAGCGTCTCGGGACTGTTGATGGTCACCTTGCCGCTCTCGTCGACCATCTGGCCGCCATGACTCCACAACAGCCAGTGAGCGTAGTTGTTGCCGTCGCCGACGCCGTGGCCATGCGTGAAGCCCGCCGGATGTCCCTTTGCCTGCAATGCCTTGCAAAGCTCGAGGAAGCCTGCCGTGTCCTTCGGAAACTCCGAGAAGCCAGCCTCCTTCACCCAGCTTTCGCGGTAGACGATTGCATTGCCGATCGTGGCCAGGGGCAGGCCGATGAATTTGCCGTCCCGTGTCGCATACTGCTTCGGCCCGTCGTGCCAGCCGCCGTATTTCGAACCCAGATACTCACCCAGTTCCGTCACGTCGTGCAGCTTGTCGGGATATTGGTGCGGGTCATCGAACCAGACCAACATGAGGTCCGGGCCGGAGCCGACATTGGCGGCGACCGCCGCCTTTGGGCGAATATCCTCCCAGCTTTCCTTGTCGACGCGAACCTCGACACCTGTCGCCTCGGTGAAGCGCTTGGTGTTGGCCAGCCATTGAGTCTCGTCGCCCGAGACGAAAGGCGACCAGCGAAGCAGCCGCAGCTTGGCGCCGTCCTCAGGCTTGTACTTCAATCCCTCCTGGGCAAAAGCGGGCGAGCCGACGAAGCGGCTTCCCAAGGCTCCCGCCGCAACACCTGCGGTCGTGCGGATTACATCCCGTCTCGTGAATTTCATGGTAGTCTCCTCCGGTTTATTTTCCTTGCAGTGCGGTCCTTACCATCCAGTGCGCGTTTCGAATCGTGTTCCGGTTTTGCCGTCAAACAGATGGATCAATCCAGGTTCGGCGGCGAGCCGTATGGTTTCGCCCGGCGTGAAGGAATGGCGTTCCCGGAAATTCGCGACAATCTCATCACCGCCGGCGGTGCGGCCGATCAACTGTATTTCCGACCCGGTCGGCTCGACCACCACGACGGTGACCGGAATGCCCTGATCGGGCGACAGGCGCAGGTGCTCTGGCCGTATTCCCAGCACCACTGGATGAGCATTGGCGACGGCCGGCGCGGCGGCCAACGGCAGGGAAATCCCCCCGGAGCCTCGAAAGGACGGCGAGCCGTCTGTCCCGATTTCACCCTTGATCAGGTTCATGGCTGGCGAGCCGATGAAGCTGGCGACGAAGAGATTGTTTGGCCTGTCGTACAGTTCCAGCGGTGGCCCGATCTGCTCGACGATGCCGTCATGCATGACGACGATCTTGTCGGCCATGGTCATGGCCTCGATCTGGTCGTGAGTGACATAGACTGTCGTGGTCTTGAGACGCTGGTGCAATTCCTTGATCTCGGCGCGCATCTGCACCCTGAGCTTGGCGTCGAGATTGCTGAGCGGTTCGTCGAACAGGAAAACCTGCGGATCGCGTACGATCGCCCGGCCCATGGCGACGCGTTGGCGCTGGCCGCCGGAAAGCTGACGTGGATAGCGCGTCAGCAATGGCAGCAGCCCCAGAATTTCGGCCGCGCGCTGAACGCCGGCATCACTTTCTGCTTTCGAAACACCCTTTAGCATGAGCGAGAACGCCATGTTCTCGGCCACGGTCATATGCGGGTAGAGCGCATAGTTCTGGAAGACCATGGCGACGTCGCGCTCTTTTGGCGCAACGTTGTTGACGACACGCTCGCCAATGGCGATCTGGCCGCGCGAAATCTTTTCCAGGCCGGCGATCATCCTGAGAAGGGTCGATTTCCCGCAACCCGACGGCCCGACCAGCGTGACGAACTCGCCGTCATTAATGTTCACACTGACGCCATGCAGTACCTCGACGGTCCCGAACGATTTGTAAACGTCGCCGATCGCGACAGACGCCATCGATTTCCTCCCGAACAGCTTCTTGCGACGCCCCGAAGGAAACCGCTTCTCTCCCGCCTCGCAACCGTCTCCCATTCCCCAATAGGTCGCGCGACGATCAGACGGTAGCGCTACCAAGCGTGCCTGTAAAGCGGTCACGCGGCCGGTGCTCTTGTCGTTTGAAGGCTCGGCGCAACGACTGGCAGCTCGGCAAAACTACCCTCCATTCACAAAAGCCAGCACCAGCTTCTGCAAATTGCCACCAGGACCGAATTCGACCTTGTCGAAGTCGCGGCTGGCCTGCCGCTGTGCCAGTGAGATCTGGGCAAGCTGCCGGGTCAACTCGGTCCTGATCTTTGTGCAGCCGGGGTCGTCGGCGGCGGTCATGCCGACGCTGATCGCCTCTATCTTGCGCACCATCTCGACGATGGCTGCGCCATGCACCTTTTCATGGGCGGCGAGGCCGGCGGCGAAAATCTCCCAGCTCTTCTGCACGGCGGGAGACAGCGGCGCGGCCGGCTTTGGCAAGGTGTAGGTTATGATGAGTTTCGGCCGCGCCGATTTGAGCACGCAGGCGCCGCCTTGCGGTTTGTAGTCCCGGGTCCAGGTCAGCTTGAAATTGGTGTGTGCAATGACGCGGCCTTTGCCCAGCAAGGGGCCTGCTTCGCCGATCGACGCGTAGAGTTCAGGGCCGCTCTGGCCTGATATGGCGTAGGTCTCGACCTTCTCGACCGGCTTCCAGTCCGCGCGTGCGGGCGAGGCGAGCAGCGAAGCCGCCAGTAGTACGAACAAAACGACTGGTTTCATGCTGATGTCAAAGGGCTGCCAAGGTTTATGCCCTTCGCTCTAGCATCGCGCGCGCCGGCTGACAAAGCAGCTAATCGCTGCCGCCTCGGCAAGCGGCGTCGTAGTCGGCCAGCACCTGGCCGACCGCCGCATGAAAAATCTCCTCGGGATTGCCAGCCGGACCAAGTGTGGCCGGCAGCGTCGGCAGGAACTGCCGCATCAGCGTTTCGGGAATGGCGACGCCGTCCAGTGCCTTGCGCAGCCGGCTGACGGCGGCGACGGCGGCGGGGTTGCTCCAATAGTAGCGAATTCGGTCGCTGTAGCTGTAGTGCCGCTGCAGATAGAGGTCTGCTTCGCTGCCGTGATAGTGGCTGTGCCAATGGCCGGGTGCTGCCAGCATCACTTGCTCCATAGTGTGGGCGAGCGGCCTGTCGCCATAGCCGTCGACCATCTCCGAGGCGATCAGGTCGAGACCGTAAAATGCCTCGCGCAGAGCAAATGTCAGGCCCGGGCCGACCTTGAGGATAGGAAAGCCGTTTGCAACGAGTGCTGTCAGCGCCGTGCGGCTCTGATAGTCGGTGGAATGCGCCTCATAGACGAGCGAGGGTTGCTCCTCGAGCAATCCGGTCAGGCCTTTCGATTTTTCCGGCGCATAGGCGACGACATTCTGGCTGCCGAATTCCACGCCCGGCTGTACCACCACGGCGATAACACGGCCAAAGGCGTCCGTCAGGCCTTCGCGGGCAAAGATGTCGCGATGAATCTCGATCGTGTGGCGCGCCGCTGCCGCTTCAGTAGGCTTCAACTCGCCGATCGCATGATCGACGCCGCCCGGAGCGGGAACCTCGGTGCCGATAATGTAGACTGGCAATGCGCCACCGCGCGCGAGCGCTGCCTTTTCAGCCGCCTTGGCCAACCGCGCCGCCCTGATAGCGATGATCTCGTCATCGAGTGCCGCCGGCTCGCCGGCGCATCCCATCGAGGCGTCGAGATGGATCTTGCTGAAGCCGGCTTTGACAAAGGCACTGACCATGGTTTCGGCCTTGTCCATCGCCTGTGCTGCCGGCTCGGCGCGCCACGGGTTCGGTCCCAGATGGTCGCCGCCGAAGAGGATGCGCGAGGCGTCCAGTCCCTCCTTGCCGGCAATCTCCAGCACGAAGGCCACGAACACCTCCGGCGTCATCCCGGTGTAGCCGCCGAACTGGTTGACCTGATTGCAGGTTGCCTCGATCAGCAGGGTGGCTTCCCTGTCCGCGACGGCGCGCCTGATCGCCGTCTGGATCACCAGCGGATGCGCCGAGCAGATCGAGGTGATGCCGTAGGGCGATCTGTTTCTGCGCGCGGCGGCGAGACCTGCAAGCGGGTTGGTCTTCATGTCGCTCTCGCGGTCCCGGCGATGAAATCGTCAAGCACGTCGAACCCGGCGGTGCCTTCCATGGGGCCGCGCCGCGTGACGTTGCGGGCGCCGGCGGCGTTGGCATAGAGCAGCGCTTTGCCGGGCTCCATTCCCTGGCGGCGGCAGGTCAAGTAGGTCGCGCCGAAACAGTCGCCGGCGCCGGTCGGGTCTACTTCTTCGACCAGGAAGCCGGGACAGTCGATCCGGGTACCATCGGCGCCGAACCAGGACGAGCCGTCGGCGCCGCGCTTCAGCACGATCTCGCCGACGCCTCTGGCAAAAAGCGCCGTCACCGCCTGATGCTGGTCATCGACGCCGGCCGCGGCAAGCAATTCGTCGCCGGAGGGCAGCAGCAGATCGGCATCGTCGACCAGAGCTGCGAATTGCTCGCCGTCGGCACCGTCGATCAGTTCCTTGCGCATATTCGGGTCGAAAGAAGTCGAGCCGCCGCGGGCGCGCACCGCTTTCAAGGCATACGCGACGATCTCCTTTAGCCCGGCCACGGACAAAGTGGACCCCATGACATGCAGATGCCCGGCCCGGTCCGCCAACAGGCGTGCAGCGGTGGTGAGATGGATCTGCCCGGCGGCGGATTCGGCGATGTTGTAGACAAAGTCGCGGCCGCCATCGGGCCGATAGCGCACGAAGGCGCATCCGGTCGGGAAGCGGTCGCTGACATCGACCGCAGAGATGTCGACGCCGCCGCGCTTCAGTCTTTCCAGGTTGAGGGTACCAAAATCGTCGCGGCCGACGCAGCCGATAATGCCGGCGCCGCCGCCCAGCCTGCCGACCTGGTCGATGAAGATCGCCGGTGCGCCGCTCGGGTAGGGACCAACAAGTGTCAGCGGTTCGAGGAAACCCATGCCCCGGTCGGTCGCCATGATCTCGACCAGGATTTCGCCGGCCACAATCGTTGGCCCCGTGGCCTCGGCGGCGATCTCGCGGCGCGAAAGGCTCATGCTTGCACTTCCTCCTCATCCCACCCGACTGCCCGTGGGCATGGCCGTCCAAGCCTGTTGCCGGGGTAAATCGCAGCGATGGCGAAGTCAACGAAACTTTCCACGCGTATATTTTATTTTTTCACCGCGCTGATATCGCAGGATTCGGTTGGCTGCTGTTAGGCCACATGCAAAGCAGGCGGCGACCGCAGCGAAAGGAAGACCATGCTCACGCTTGATGGGGCAAGTCTGCGCCAGAAGTCATCGCCGCCAGAACGGCTTGGCAAGCTCGATCTCGACCTGCTCCATGGTCAGGCCGATGTCGTCGATCAGTTCGGGCGTGTCCCTCGCCATCAGCGCCAGCTCCTCGCGAAACAGGGCACGCTCGAACCATGTGGTAATCAGGCCGATCAGGCCCACCCGGCGCTCAGAGCGGCTGGTCGCGCTGGCCGGCGGTTGGCGAAGGTCGAGCTGCACGGCATCGTAAAGCTCGGATACGGTGGTCAGCATGGTTTTCATCGCTTTGCTCCCTCGGCATGAATGGCCCTGTTGGGAGGGCATGCGAGAAGCTTCGGCCTCAGACGGCGATCGCGCCATCGGCCAGATGCGGTGTTTGGGTTCCCGCATTTGTAGTATTTTGCGTCGGCAACAGTTGAAACCATGCCGATCAGATGGCAGGAAGTTTCTTCATGAACCGCATCGCGACGTCTTCACCGGCTGACGCGCTATCGGACCGCGAGCGTGCGGTGGCGGAAAAATTTGCCTCGGGCCTGACCTATCGCGAGATCGGCGAGGCGCTCTTCATCGCCCCTTCGACGGTCCGCACCCATCTCGCCGCGATCTATGAGAAGCTCGGCGTCAACAACAAGATCGCGCTTGCGTCGCACATCAATGGCGCTGCGCGCGTCGCGCTGGCGCCATCGCTGGCCGAAGCCTCGCCGGTGCTTGCACTGTTTCCGATCGAATGCCTGAATGCCGAGGAGCGCTGGCGTCGCTTCGCTGACGGCCTGTCGTCGGACATCAGCATCGATCTCGCGCGCTACGCGGATCTGCCGGTTATCGCGTTCCACACCATGAAGTCGCTAGGCAGCAAGCCCGCCGATTTCGTCGCCGACGGCAAGGCGCTGGGCGTCACCTATATTGTCTCTGGCCAGTTGCGGGCGGATGACCGGCGGGTCCGGCTGACGATCCAGCTTGCCGACGCACAAAGCGGCGTCAGCCTGTGGAGCGAACGCTACGACCGCCCGGTCGAGGACATTTTCACCCTGCAGGACAGCCTGACTGAAAGTGTCATCAATGTGCTCGCCGGCAGTTTCGGCACGCTCGCCACGCTGGGCCGCAATGCGCTTAGCCGCAAGCCGCCGGCCAGTTTGCGGGCCTATGACTGCTATCTGCTCGGCGTCGAACAGCACAACACGTTCAGCCGTGCCGGCAATGTGGCGGCGATCCGCCTGCTTTCACGAGCGCTGGAGCTCGATCCCACCTTCGCCAAGGCCTGGACCGAGCTTGCCTATACCTATTCGATCGAGGCCTGCAACGGCTTCGGCGACGATGTGCAGAGTTCGATCGAGAACTGGCGGACGGCAATCGAAAACGCCATGAAACTCGACCCGACGGACAGCCACGCCTGTACCTGCCTTTGCGATCTCAGGGCCTGCCTCGGCGACCTCGAAGGGGCGGAGCGCGCGCATCGGCGCGCCTTCGAATACGGCTCCAACCATGCCGACACCCTGGTGCTGCTCGCCGGCAGCCGGACCCTTGTCGTCGGTGACCCCACGGAGGCAATCCCACTCATCGAGCGCGCCATGCGCCTCAATCCGCTGGCCCCGCCGTGGTATTTCGGCATGCTGGGCCGCATCCTGTTCGTCGCCGGCAGGCATTGCGAAGCCATTGCCGCGCTGCGCAGGGGCGCACCGGACTCTCCGAACACACTGATGTTCCTGGCGCTGGCGCATGCGGCGGTGGGCGAGGCCAAGGAAGCAGCCCAGATCGCGGCCCGCTTGAGGGCCGAATTTCCAGGCTTTTCGGTCGAGCGCTTCATCGCTTGCTATCCCGTGACAAACACGGATGCCGCGCTCGCCATTCGCCACGCAGCAAGGCTGGCGAAGCTCGGATAGCCGTAGCAGGAATCGGGTGGCGTGCGCCGCGGCGGCATGCAAATCCGGTTGGACGAAAGGGACCACCATGCTCACGCTTCATGATTACCTGCCATCGCAAAATGGCTGGAAGGCGAGGGTCGTGCTCGGGCTGCTCAAGATTCCCTACGAAAGCCGCATGGTCTCGATCTTCGAGGGCGAGAGCCACACAGACGCCTTCCTGAAGCTCAACCCGGCCGGCGCCGTCCCCGTGCTCGAACTCGAGGATGGGCGTGCGATCGCTGAGTCCAATGCGATCCTGACCTATGTTGCCGAAGGGACGCCCTTGCTGCCGGCAGACTTCTATCGGCGCGCCAAGATCATGCAGTGGCTGTTTTTCGAACAGTACAATGTCGAGCCGGTCATCGGCTCGCTGCGCTACTGGACATTGACCGGCCGACTCGAGCGCAACCAGGCTATGGTCACGGCCAAGCGCGAGGCCGGCGCCCGCACGCTCGCCGCGCTGGAGCGCAGCCTGACCGACACGCCGTTCCTTGTCGGCGACACGCTCACCATCGCCGACATCGCCGTCTATGCCTACGGCCATCTGGCCGAAGACTGCGGCTATGCGCTGGCGGATTTTCCGGCGGTCCTCGCTTGGATGGACCGGGTGCGCAACGCCATCGGTCCCGGCTATCCCGTTCATGTCTACGGCATCGATCCGCATTCGGGTGCCTGACGGCAAAAGCCGCGCGTTCACCTTGTCTGGTCGAAAACAAGACCCAGATTCTGCTTTGTCGGCGGTTTCGAGCTCACAATCCGCCGGCTGGATGCCGGATCCCGGCGTCATCTCGACGACAGGCCGGCACCTTGCATGGAGGTGACCATGACACGCGACGACATCATTTCGGTGTTGGGGCCGGTAGACGAGGCGGTCATTGCCGACATCGCGCTGACCGACGCCAGCCTTGAAGAACTGCGCGAGGCCTTCGCCTGGCTCAATGCCGACGAGGCGCTGGTCAACGAGGGCCGCCCCTTGCCGGGAACGAAGGTGGCGCGGCTGATCGAAATTCTCGATATGCCGGACGACGAGGACGGACCACTGGCGTTGGCGGCCCAGGGGTTAGGGCGGTAGGGTCCGGACTACCTTACTTCTTCCTATTCCCTCACGCCCTCGACAGCAGCCTGCGCATGATCACTGAGGCATGGCCGCCGATGCCGTGCGCGGCCGGCCGGCGCTCGACCGCTTCGAAGCCGTGCTTGCGGTAGAAGGCGATCGCCCGGTCGTTGCCTTCGATCACTTCCAGCGCAATGCTGGGGATGCCAGCATGCGCGGCAAGCACGGCGTGCAGCAGGTCGGTGGCGAGCCCGCTGCCGAACTCCGATTTGTCGATGTGCAGCCGGTCGAGCAGGACATCGCCACGATCGTCCATCGCCGCCATCGCATAGCCGGCGATCGACCCGTCCGGCCGTTCGGCCACGAAGGACATCTTGTTGTCATCCAGCAATTCAGCGGCCAGCCGCGCGGGCGCATGCTTGTCGTCCGAGAGCCGCGCGGTGGTCTCAGACCCCAAGATCGGCGCATAGGTGCGCCGCCAGGACTCGCCCAAGAGCTGCGATACCGACGCCACGTCTTTTGCGGTCATGGCTCTGATCTGGGTCATCGTCGAACCTTTACCGTCTCACCCGCGACTTCAGCCAGCGGTCGAAGGCCACGGCCAGGATCAGGATCAGGCCGATGACGATGCTTTGCGTGTAGGACGAGACATTGTTGAACTGCAGCCCGTTCTGCAGCACGCCGATGAGTGCCGCGCCCACCACCGTGCCGCCGACCGATCCGATGCCGCCGAACAGCGAGGTGCCACCGATGACGACGGCGGAAATCACCGTCAGCTCGTAACCGATACCGGCGACGGCTTCAGAGGAATTGAGCCGCGCCGACAGAACGAAGGCGGCAAGGCCGGCAAAGAAGCCGACGATGACATAGACCGAGATCAGGATGCGGTCGACGCGTAGGCCCGACAGGCGTGCGGCCTCGGCATTGCCGCCGACGGCATAGACGGCGCGGCCATAGCGCGTGTAGCGCAGCGCGATGTGGCACAGGATCGCTGCAATTGCGAAGATGATCGCCGGCACCGGCACCGGTCCGATCAAACCCGTGCCGAACCAGCGCATCGAAGCGTCGAAGCCGGAGATCGGGCCACCATTCGAGATGGTTAGAGTCAGGCCGCGAAATACGGTGAGCCCGCCCAGCGTGACGACGAAGGGCGGCACTTTCAGCCTGGTGATGGCAAAACCCTGGACGCCGCCTGCGAGCGCACCGACGATGACGGCGGCGAGCAGGGCCGCGAACCAGCCATAGCCTTGCGTGCCCGTGGTCGACAGCGACAGCGTGTTGGCGGTGCCGCCCTTGGCCACCACCGCCGCGACCATGCCGCAGAAGGCGAGCAGCGAGCCGACCGAGAGGTCGATGCCCGCGGTCAGGATGACGAAGGTCATGCCGAGTGCGATCAGCCCGGTGATCGAGATCTGCCGCAAGATGTTGAACAGGTTGATCGGGTCGATGAAGCTCGGCTTCAGCACCGTGAAGATGACGATCAGCACCGCCAGGAACATCAGCGGCCCAAAACTCATCAGAAGCCGCGCGATATTGATGCCGCTGCGCTCAGTCTGTTCGGTGGTGCTGGTCATTGCGTCACTTCCTGCTTGCGGTCGAGCGCCATCAGTTCCATCAGTTTTTCCTCGGTCGCCTCGATGCCCGGCATCTCGCCGGTGATGCGGCCGCGCCGCATGGTGACGATCCGGTCCGACACCGCCAGCACCTCCGGCAGTTCCGACGAGATCATCATGATGGCGATGCCTCGGGCTGCCAATTGCACCAGGATCTGGTGCACCTCGGCCTTGGCGCCGACATCGACGCCGCGCGTCGGCTCGTCGACGATCAGCACTTTCGGGTCGCGCGCCAGCCAGCGGGCAAGGATGACTTTCTGCTGGTTGCCGCCGGACAGGCCCTCGATTGCCTGCTCAGGCGAGGCCATGCGGATCGACAGCGCCTTGCGGTAGCCGGCCAGCGCCTCGCGCTCGCGCCGTTCGGCCATGAAGCCGGCGCCGTTGCTGTAGCGGCCAAGAGAGGCGATGGAGAAATTGTTGAGAATGCTAAGTGCTGCAAAAATCGCCTGGTGCTTGCGGTCCTCCGGCACCAGGCCGATACCGAGCTTGATGGCGTCGGCGGGCGACGCCGGCGCGATCGGCTTCCCATCGAGCGTGATGATACCCGCCGCGATACGGTCAGCACCGAAGATGGCGCGGGCAAGCTCGGTGCGGCCGGAGCCGACGAGGCCGGCGACACCCAAAATTTCGCCGGCCTTCAAATCGAGGTCGACGCCTTCAAGCACGATGGCATGCGGCGCCAGCGGATCGCGTACCGTCCGCAAGCCACGCACCGACAGCCTGACCGCGCCGGCGACGTCGCGCTGCGTCGGCCGGGCATAAAGCTCGGAGGCCGCGCGGCCGACCATCTTCTCGATGATTTTGGGAATCTGGATCGGCTGGCCGTCGCGGTCGAGATGGCCGGCCAGCCTGCCGTCGCGCAGCACCGTCATGCGGTCGCAGATGGCGGAAGCCTCTTCCAGCCGGTGGGTGACGAACATGATGGCGACGCCGTCCTTGCGCAGCCGGTCCACGATCGACATCAGCTTCTGCACTTCGGTTTCGGTCAGCGCCGAGGTCGGCTCGTCCATGATGATGAGGCGGCTTTTCAACGACAGCGCCCGGGCGATCTCGACCAATTGCTGTTCGGCCACCGACAACGACGACACCGGCGTCGACGGATCGATGTCGAGGCCGACGCGGGCGATAATCGCGCGCGAGGCGTCCTCCATCCCGCGCCAGCTGACCAGCCCGAGCGGCCCGAGCGGCGCGCGGCCGATGAAAATGTTTTCCGCCACCGTCAGCGTCGGGATCAGGCTTAGCTCCTGGTAGATGGTGACGATGCCATGACGCTTGGCATCCTGTGGACTGGACGGGGCGTAGTCTGCGCCGTCGAATACGATGCGGCCGCTGGACGGCGGCATCACGCCGGACAGGATTTTCAGCAGTGTCGACTTGCCGGCGCCATTCTCGCCGAGCAGGCCGAGGATCTCGCCGGGCCGGACCTCGAGCGAAACGTCGCTGAGCGCGGTGACGCCGGAAAAATGCTTGGTGACGCCTTCGACGGAAAGGAGCGGGGGCGATGATGCGATGGCTTCAGCGGTCGACAATTTCTATTCCCTTGATGCAGTTCATGCCGCCTCCGAGCTTGAACACCCCCTCTGTCCTGCCGGACATCTCCCCCGCAAGGGGGGAGATTGGCAGTTTCTGCGCCCCGCAACTCCTCAAACGTTGGAAATTGGCGAACGCCGAAATGAAGTCCGATCTCCCTCCTTGCGGGGGGAGATGGTCGGCAGGCCAGAGGGGGGGTGCTGTCCCGCCGGCTTCGCCAATCAGCTACTTCGTCTCGTTCAGCCTCTCGGCCTTGTCGAGATTGTCCTTGCCAATCACGATCGGAGTCAACAGCACCAGCTTCTCCTTCGGCTCGGTCTTGTCCCTGGCGAAGGCGACCGCGATCTGCACCGCGGTGCGCGACTGCTGGCCAGGGAACTGCTCGACCGTGCCGGCGAGCTTGCCGTCCCGCACGGCGACCAGCGCTTCCGGCAGCGCATCGAAGCCGTAGATCTTGACATCGTTGAAGTTGCGCGCGGCACATGCCTCGAGCGCGCCGAGCGCCATGTCGTCATTCGCGCAGATAATGGCGTCCGGCTTGCCGTTGGCGGCAAGGCCGGCCTCGGTTACCGACAGCGCTTCGGCGCGGGCGAAGTTGGCGGTCTGCTCGAAGATGATCTGGTATTTGTCCTTCAGCGGATCGAGCACATTGTGGACGCCCTTGTTACGGTCGATCGCCGGACCGGCGCCCGGCTGGCCCTGCAGATGGAACAGCTTGGCGCCGTTCGGAAACGCCGCCACCATGGCCTGCGCCTCGGCTTCGCCACCCTTGACGTTGTCGGCGCCGACATGGGCCAGAATGCCTTCGACGCCGTCGACGCGGCGGTCGATGGTGACCACGGGAACGCCGGCCTTGACCGCTTCCTCGATCGCCGGCGCCAGCGCGTTGACGTCAAGCGGCGAGATGACGATGGCGTTGACCTTCTGCACTAGTGCGGCCTCGATATCGGCGGTCTGCTTCGGCGCCGAGTTCTGGCCATCGCTTTCGGTCAGGTTGACGCCTTGCGCCTGCGCCTCCGCCTTGATCTCGTTCAGCATGTGGACGAAGAACGGGAAGCCGAGATTGGGTACCGAGCCCAATATGGTCAATTTGTCGGCGGCAAAGGCCGAGGACGCGGCCAGCGCCATTGCGCCGGTCGCCACGGTCGACAGCAGGAATTCGCGTCTGTTCATCAGATATCCTCCACACATAGACGCAGGGCGCCGATCGGGACGGTTCATGCGTCAATCCAAAAATGGAGTGTCCTGTGAACGCCCAAAGGGACGCGAGGCGCTCCAACCGGTCCGCCGCAACGTTCTCCTCCGCACGGCGCCGACGGTGGGATGCTAGCCAAGGTAAATCGATTTCGCAAGAACGGCTGGGGCTGTCCTTTTCTCCTACAGGGGGGAGGGGGAAGATCGCTCTAGCGATCGATCGTCGTCATCACCCGCTCATTATAGCGCGGGCCTGAGACCTTGCCGGGCGCAAGTGCTGCATCGAGGGTGGCCATCTCGGCGGCGTCGAGTTTCAGCGCGGCCGCCGCGACGTTCTCCTCCAGATACTTGCGCCGTTTGGTGCCGGGAATCGGCACGATGTCGATGCCGAAGTCTTTGCCCTTCTGCAGCACCCAGGCCAGCGCGATCTGCGCAGGCTTTACTCCCTTGGTGCTGGCCACCTCCTGCACTGCGGCCGCCGCCGCGACGTTGGCGTCGAAATTGGCACCCTGGTAGCGCGGGTCGCCGCGGCGGAAATCGCCTTCCGGATAATCCTCGGCGCGCTTGACGTCGCCGGCGAGGAAGCCGCGGCCGAGCGGCGCGAACGGCACCAGGCCGATGCCGAGCTTCTTGAGCAGCGGGATGATCTCCGGCTCCAGATTGCGCTCCCAAAGCGAATATTCGCTCTGCAGCGCCGATACCGGATGCACGGCATGCGCGCGGCCGATGTTGGCGGCACCTGCCTCCGACAGGCCGAAGAAGCGCACCTTGCCCTCGGAAACCAGCCGGCCGATCGTGCCGGCGACGTCTTCCATCGGTACCGCAGGGTCGACGCGGTGCTGGTAGTAGAGGTCGACATGGTCGGTGCCGAGCCGCTTCAGCGAGCCTTCCAGCGCCTCGCGGATATGCGCCGGCCGGCTGTCGCGCTCGGTGCCGACCTGTCTGCCGTTTTCGATGCGGAAGCCGAATTTGGTGGCAAGCGTCACCGCATCGCGCCGGCCCTTCAGCGCTCGCCCGAGCAATTCTTCATTGGCATAGGCGCCGTAGACCTCCGCCGTGTCGAGAAAGGTGCAGCCGAGTTCGATGGCGCGGTGCAAGGTGGCGATCGATTCCGCCTCGTCGGCAGGTCCGTAGGATTGGCTCATGCCCATGCAGCCGAGGCCGATAGCGGACACCTGCAGCCCTTGGCTGCCGAGTTTGCGGGTTCTCAAGGTCATTGTCTGTGATCTCCGGGACGATAGATGGAGTTATAGGAGCCGCTCGCCCAACTTCCAGAGACGCTCGGCGGATTCCGCATCGATCGCATAGGGCATTCACGCCGGCGAGCCCGGCCGCGCCTGGCAGCTTGGCGAAATGGCTCCGCCGCCTTCAAGCGTATCACCGGCAGCGCGCCGAAGATCTGTCGCAGTAGGGTGAGAGCGCGGCGCGAGTTGGCGGCGGAATTGAGGTAGTGTCTCAGGTTGAAATTAGAGCAAACGCCCTAATTTCTTGGTCGAGTTGTGCAAAAGCCCTATATGCGTGGCGGAAAGCATAGGAGATGACATGATCGCCAATCGCACAACCGCCGAAGAGATGGCTCGAACTGTAGGTGTTGACCCGGACACATTCCGCGCAGCGTTGCGGAGCGTCAAGCACCCTCGGAAACGCAACACAGATTGGGAAGTGAAAATTGGCGGCCCATCGTATTCGGGAATGCGCACCGTTCTGGCCAGTCTGATACAGCGGAAGGCTGCCTGACGCCGACAAGCTGTCAAAATTGACAGAGCACCTGAACTCCAGCATCCTTGGGTAGCCGTTATATCCTGTGGCTGTTGTGTATGAGCGTCGGATGGTCAGTCCTGTTTCCAGCCAGAATTCCAAGCGCGCCGCCGTGCGCAAGGCGCTCGATCGCCACAAGGTGTATGTCACCGCGCAAAGCTTTTCCGGCGGCGTCTACTCTGCCCGCGTGCTGGTCGATGGCGAAGCCTACTGGGTCGACGAGTTCCGGCTGAGCCAGCTTCAGGGCGGTCTTTCCCCGGCCGAGCTCGACCTGACGCCGGCCACCGACGATTGAGCTGCCATCGATTGAGCACCGACCGCATCCCGCCTAGCATGCGGACATGACCGCCCCGCCCAAGCTCAGAGCCTATCGCGCCAAGCGCGAATTTTCGAAAACGCCGGAACCGGCGGGCGGGCTGGTTTCAGGCGATGGCAACCGCTTCGTCGTCCACAAGCATCACGCCACCGCAGACCATTACGATTTGCGCCTGCAGGTCGGCGGCGTGCTGAAAAGCTGGGCGGTGCCGCGCGGGCCCTCGCTCAACCCGGCCGACAAAAGGCTCGCGGTCGAGACCGAGGACCATCCGCTCGAATATATCGACTTCGAAGGCGTCATTCCCGAAGGCGAATATGGCGGCGGGCCGATGATCGTCTGGGACACCGGCACCTGGGCGCCGATGGACGATGTCGAAAAGAGCCTGCGCACCGGTGCGTTCAAGTTCCGGCTCGCGGGCGAGAAACTCAATGGCGGCTGGATGCTGACCCGGCTGAAGCCGAAGCCCGGCGAAGACAGCGAGAAGAAAAACTGGCTGCTGTTCAAGGAACGCGATCTCGCCGCCGACACCAGCCTCGACATTCTGGAAGCGCGGCCGGAAAGCGTGAAATCCGGCAAGCGCATCGAGGAGCTGGTGGCGCCGCCGAAAAAGCCGGCCCGCCTGCCGCCGAAACCCGGCGCGCTGAAACCTGGCGCTCTGCCTGGCGCGGTGAAAGGCGATCCGCCGTCGCGCATCGAGCCGCAACTCGCAACCCAGGTGCCGAAACCACCGGGCGGGCCGTTGGAGGATACGGGCGAGCTCTGGCTGCACGAAATAAAATTCGACGGCTATCGCACCATGGCGCATATCGTCGATGGCGAGGTCCGGCTGATCACGCGCGGCGGCATCGATTGGACGAAGCGCTATGGCGACCTGCCGCAAGCCTTCTCGCGCCTGCCGCTCAGCCAGGCAATCATCGACGGCGAGATCATGGTGCTGGACGAGAAGGGCATTTCGCGTTTCGCCCTGCTGCAGGATGCGCTGTCGGCGGGTGCGGGCAGCAAATTGCATTTCTACGCCTTCGACCTGCTGCATCTCGACGGCTGGGATCTGCGCAAGGCACCGCTCGCAAGGCGCAAGGCGTTGCTCGCGGAGCTGCTCGCAGGGATGGGCGCCAACTCCGCCATCCAGCTGAGCGATCATGTCGAGGGCGACGGGCAGGGGCTTTACGACCAGGCGACCGAACACGGGCTGGAAGGTATCGTCTCCAAGCGCGCCAACGCGACATACCAGAGCGGCCGCACCAAGAGCTGGACCAAGGTCAAGGCGCTGCAGAAGGGCGATTTCGTCATCGCCGGCTATACCATCTCCGACGCGGCCGAAGGGCTGGCCGCGCTCGGCATGGCCGAATTCGAGGATGGCGAACTGCACTATCGCGGCAAGGTCGGCACCGGCTTCGATGCCGCGACGGCTGCCGAATTGCTGGCGCGGCTGGAGCCGCTGCGCGATGGCGCGACGCCACCCGAGGGCGTGCCGCGCGAGATCATGCGGGAGATGAAATGGGTGCGGCCAATGCTGTCGGCCCGCATCCACTATGCCAACCGCACGGCGGACAATTCCCTGCGCCACGGTGTGTTTCGTGGCTTGCGCGATGTCGGCCTGTCGACGCCGGTGTCACCCAAGCGCAAGCGGCTGATCGCCGAGGCCGATCTCGCCACCATCTGGGTGACCAATCCGGAGCGCCGGCTGTTCGGCAAGACCGGGCCGACCAAGCTCGACATCGCCGTCTATTACGCGCTGGTCGGCGATTTCATGCTGCCACACATTATGGGTCGCCCGGTGTCGCTGGTGCGCTGCCCGACCGGCCTGCCGAAGGACTGCTTCTTCCAGCGTCACGCCTTCACCGGAATGCCACCCTCGGTGGTGACGTTCGAAACCGTCAATTCCGAAGGCGAGACCAAATCCTTCCTGTCGGTCGAGGGCGCCAAGGGCTATCTGGCGCTGGCGCAATTCGGCGTCGTCGAGTTCCACACCTGGGGCGCCCACCGCACCAGCCTCGACAAGCCCGATTTGATCGTCTTCGACCTCGATCCGGGCGAAGGCATTGCCTGGCGCGAAGTGGTCGAGGCCGCCGTCCACATCAAGGGCGAACTGGAGAAGCTGGGGCTGGTGCCGTTCGCCAAGACATCAGGCGGCAGCGGCATCCATATCACGGTGCCGGTGACGCAAAAGCAGAATTGGAAAAAGCTGCATCAGGCGACCAGCGCCATCTCCACCCATCTCGCGGCCACTGCCCCAGACACCTTCACCACCACCATGGGCAAGGAGAACCGCAAGCGGCGTATCTTCATCGACTACCACCGCAACGCGCGCGGCCACACCTCCGCAGCCCCCTATTCGCTGCGCGCCCGTACCAACCTGCCGGCCTCGACGCCGGTGAGTTGGAGCGACCTAGAGACGATCGATGCGCCGCAGGATCTGAACTACTCCTCGCTGCCGGGGCTGTTGGCGACGTCGGGCGACCCCTGGGCGGACATGGAGGATTTCGCCCGGGATTTGCCGGCTTTCAAGACCTAGGTTTCCTCGCCCCCGTGAACGGGGAGAGGACTCCAAGTCATCGACGCTTCCGACAATTTGAATTATTCTGCCTTTAAGCGCCCCTCCAACCCGCCTGGAAGGTTTCGTCAGGAATTTGCCGGTATGTTTGGGGCTGGTGTAGGATTTCCTCGGCGCCAATCGTCCTACGGACGAAAAGCGCTGCACAGAGCATGATCCCGAAAAGTGGAAACCGGTTTTCGGATAAGATCGTGCTCAAGCAAAATGTCAGTGCGTGGCCGCGTAGGAGAGAGTTCATGGCGCCCAGGGCAAGTTGGAAAGGTTACCTCAAGCTCAGCCTCGTCAGCTGTCCGGTCCGGCTCTATCCGGCAACGACGACCAGCGAGCGCATCACGTTCAATCAGCTGCACAAGAAGACCCACAACCGCATCAACATGAAGCCCGTCGACCCTGAACTGGGCTTGGTCGAGCGTTCGGATCTGGTCAAGGGCTACGAGTACGAGGACAAGCAGTACATCATCATCGATGATGCCGACCTCGAAGCGGTGCGCATAGAATCCAACCACACGATGAACATCGAGGCTTTCGTCGATGAAGACGAGGTCGACGTCATCTATCAGGACGCGCCCTACTACATGGCGCCCGACGGCGCCATGGCCGAGGAGACCTTCGCCGTGTTGCGCGAAGCGATGCGCAAGTCCGGCAAGCTGGCGATTGCCCGCCTGGTCCTGTCCAGCCGCGAGCGCGTGGTGACGATCGGCGCGCGCGAAAACGGCATGTTCGTGTGCACCTTGAGGAACCCGAACGAAGTGCGTGGTACCGCTGAATATTTCGGCAACATCCCGGCCGGCAAGCCCGACCCCGAAATGCTGCAATTGGCCGAAGCGCTGATCAAGCAGAAAGAAACCACCTTCGACCCGAAGAACTACGAGGACCGCTACGAGGTCGCGCTGATGCAGATGATCCGCGAGAAGCTCAAAGGTCACAAGCCGATCATCGCGGCGGCTCCCGAACGCGGCAACGTCATCAACCTGATGGATGCGCTCAAGGCCAGCCTCTCGCAGTCCGCCAAGCCGCCCGCCAAGTCGAAGAGCAAGGCTGACGAGGCTGAAAAGCCAGCCGCCAAGGGTAAGGCCGGCGCAGCCAAGGAAAACCCGTTGAAGGCCAACCTGCTCAAGGCCGTCGGCAAGAGCAAAGGGTGACGGCGCCTACCGGTATAATCCCCGGCGCCGTCTTCGGCAGCATCGGCGCCCTGGCGGCGTTTCCGTTGCGGCTGGCCGCGCGCGAGGTCGAACGTCGGCACGGCCAGCTGCGGCGCGGCGTCACCAGGCGCACCAGCCATGTCGTGTTCGGGCGCACGCTGCTCGCCAAGGCGGGTGTGGCAAAGGGTGGCGATACCGAAATCGAGCGCCGTGTCGCGGCCGAACGCGCCGCCGGCCGCACACTCCTCAGCGAGAACGGCTTTCTGCGCCTGCTCGGCTTGATGAAGGCGCCCGAGGCGTCGTCGCTGTCCAGGCAGTCGCTCATCGACCAGTCGAAACTGTCGGGCGCCGATCTCGACCTGCTCAGCCTGTTCGACGCTTTCGAGCATGATGGCGAACCCTATTCCTTCCGCGACCTGATCCTCGCCCGCAAATATGCCGGGCTGGTCGCCGGCGGCGCCTCGTGGGACGCGATTGCGCGCTCCGTGCACCGCTCCGGCCCGGTCGCCTCGCTCACCGCCAAGTCGCTCAAAGTCGGGTCGCAGCATGGCCGGCCCGACGCGATCTATCTCGAGGACGGCCAGAGCGAGCTCGACGGCCAGCTGCTGTTCGATCTCGGCGGTGCGAGTGCAACTGGGGACGACACGCTGGAGGACCTGTTCGCCGAAGCGGAAGCGGTAGAGGAGCAAGGCGACCATGAGCAGGCCGCGACCCTTTACCAGCGCTGCCTCAGCATCGATCCGAGCGACGCCATCGCCGCCTTCAACCGCGCCAACTGCCTGCGCGGCGCCGGCCGTGTCAGCGAGGCCGCTCATGACTATGCAAGGGCGATAAAGCTCGACCCGGCCTTCGTGGAGGCGTGGTTCAACCTCGCCGGGCTGATGAGCGATCAGGGCAAGGTAGCGTCGGCGCGCCGGCATTTGCAGAAGGCGATCGCGCTCGACAAGACTTACGCCGATCCGGTGTTCAATCTGGCGCGGCTTGAATTCGACGCCGGCAATCTGGCAGAGGCACGGCGGAACTGGGTGCGCTACCTCGAACTCGATGCGGAAAGCGAATGGGCCCGCACGGCGCAAAAGGGGATACAGTTCGTGGATATGCAGCTGGCACGTACGGCGGGGTGAGATGTTAGCGCGTGAACACCCCCCTCTGTCCTGCCGGACATCTCCCCCGCAAGGGGGGAGATTAAGCGCTCACCCGCTTTCGCCAATCTTCAACGATGCAAGAAAAGGCTGGGCGCATGAGCTGCTGATCTCCCCCCTTGCGGGGGAGATGGCCGGCAGGCCAGAGGGGGGTGGGTGGGAACTCGACCTCTCCAACAAGGCCGCCCCATGACCACCTTCCTCTTCGACGGCTTCGACACCGCCCCTGTCACCATCCTGCTTGCGCATGGCGCCGGCGCGTCGATGGACTCGCCTTCGATGACCGCCACGGCCAAGGCGCTGGCCGCGGCCGGCTTCCAGGTCGCGCGCTTCGAATTCCACTATATGGCGGCGCGCCGCTACGGCCACCGTAAGCCGCCGCCGCGCGCCGAGACGGTGAACCCGGAATACATCAAGGCGATCGCCGATCTCAGGGCGAGGGGCGTCACAGGGAAGCTCATCATCGGCGGCAAGTCGATGGGCGGGCGCGTCGCCTCGATGGTCGCCGACGAGATGTTTGCCAAAGGCGAGATTTCAGGCCTCGTCTGCCTCGGCTATCCCTTCCATCCGCCGGCCAAGCCGGAGCAACTCAGGACCAAACATCTCGCCGCTCTCAAGACGCCGACGCTGATCTTCCAGGGCACGCGCGACGAGTTCGGCACGAAGGAAGAGGTCGCGACCTACGGCCTTTCCCACGCAATCGAAGTGATCTGGCTGGAGGACGGCGACCACGATCTGAAGCCGCGCAAGGCGATTTCGGGGTTTTCGACGGCGGACCATTTGAAGACGCTGGCCGAGACGGTGAAGGCGTGGGCGGGGCGGATCGTCTTCTGATCGCCAAATGAAACTGGCCTCCTTCAACGTCAACAACATCAACAGCCGGCTGCAAAACCTGCTGGCATGGCTGGCGTCAGCCAAACCCGATGTCGTCTGCCTGCAGGAGCTGAAGGCGCGCGACACGCAGTTTCCGCGCACGGCGTTGGCCGACGCCGGCTATGGCGCGGTGTGGAAGGGCGAGCCGACCTGGAACGGCGTTGCCATACTGGCGCGAGGATCGGAGCCGGTGCTGACCGCGGACGCGCTGCCCGGCGATGACGCCGACAGGCAGAGCCGCTACATCGAGGCGGCCGTCAATGGTGTCGTCATCGCCTGCCTTTATGCGCCCAACGGCAACCCGCAGCCGGGGCCGAAATTCCAGTACAAGCTGGCCTGGCATGAAAGGCTGGAGGCACATGCCGAACAGCTGTTCGACACCGGCCTGCCGGTGGCGCTGGTCGGCGACTACAACATCGTGCCCGAGCCGCGCGACATCTACCCCACCCGCTCCTATGACGACAACGCGCTGGTGCAGCCGGAAAGCCGCGCGTCGTTCCAGCGGTTGCTCGATCAGGGCTGGACGGATGCGTTGCGCAAGAAACATCCCAAGGAGACGCTCTACACATTCTGGGACTACCGCCGCAACCGCTGGCCGCGTGACGCCGGCTTGAGGCTCGACCACATTTTGCTGTCGAAGAAACTGGCGCGCCGCCTCACCGCTGCCGGCATCGATCGTGATGTTCGCGGGCAGGACGGCGCCAGCGACCACGCGCCGGTATGGGTGGAATTGAAGTAGCAGCGTGATGTCAGCCACTTTCATACTTGGCATTTTGCGTTACGCGTTTCGTTGCTAGTTTCGTGACAGGGCGGCCGCACAGCACGCGGCCTGGGGGAAGAGAGCCAATGAACAGGGGTGCCGACAGGCTGCTCGCGCTGGTCTTGCTGGTTATCGGCGTCGGTTGCTTCGCCATGCTGCGTCTGGCGCAGGGCGACGCAAGCATCGCGGCATCCTTCGCGTCCATGCGCCCCGTGGCCTTTTTGGTAGCGGGCGCGGTCTGTGTAGTCGGGGCGCTGTTGTTCTTTGCCGGACTGTTGCCGCGCGGTTCGGCCCACCTGTCCGGAGCACCGCTGTTCGGCCGGGCGGCGGAGGTGCAAAACCCCGGCAGGCCGAGGCTGCGGCAAGCCTTCCTGGTTCTGCCTGCGATTGTCGTTCTGGCGCTGCTGGCCGATCGATTCGGCCCATGGCTGGTTCATCGCTCCGCTCCGGGCGGCGAGGTGGCCGCCCCGAAGGAACCCAAGGCCGAGCCGAAGGGTCAGGATATCGCCGGCGTTCCGCCGGACCTGGCGGCGCCGCCAACTCCGCCGAGTTCGCCGCCGATCGCTATCCCGCCTGAGCCAACTCCGCCCGTGCAGGCAGCCAAACCGCAGGAGCCTCCGGCGCCGGCACAGCCGCCCGCAGTCGCGCTTGCTCCGGCGACCCCGCCACCGGAAGCAACTCCGCCGCCGGCTCCAGCCACACCGCCACAAGCGGCACTTCCAACACCGCCGGAAACGGTCGCGCCCTTGCCGCCGGCCGAACCGCCACTGCCGACCGAGCCCGACGGTCACCGCGACGCCGTCGTCTGGCTCGCCGTGTCAGCCGATGGCCGCGACATCATGAGCGCCAGCACCGATCGCATGATCAAGCTCTGGGACATCGCCGGCAAGCGGCTGATCCGCAATCTCGGCGAACACAAGGACATGGCGCGCACGGCGCTGTTCATGCCCGACGGCGCCACCGCGCTGACCGCCGGCGATGACGGCGAAGTCGTGCTTCGAAAGCTCGCCGACGGCACTGTGCTGCACGTGTTCTCGTCGGGGCAGAATGGCGGTGTGCGCAAGCTGGCGATCAGCGAGGACGGCAAGCGTGCCATCAGCGGTCACGACACCGGCAACGTCATCGTCTGGGACCTGGTGAACAAGTCAGCACTGCATGTGATGACCGGGCACGACTGGCCGATCAGCACTGTCGCCATCTCGCCCGACGGCACGCGCGCGCTGAGCGGCTCCATCGACGGCGCGCTGAAATTCTGGGACGTCGAAAGCGGCAAGCAATTGCGCAGCTGGCACGGCCATGAGCAGGGCACCTACGGCGCCGTCTTCACCGCCGACGGCCATCACGTCATCACCGGCAGCGGCGACTACACGATCAAGCTCTGGGATCTCGACACGTTTAGGGAACTGCGCCGCTTCGAAGGCCACGAAGGCACCGTCTACACGCTGGCGCTGTCGGCCGACGGCAAGCGACTGGCCTCCGGCTCACTCGACGGCACGGCGCGGCTGTGGGACGTCGATACCGGCAACCAGATCGCCATGTTCGACAGCCGCACCGGCCCGATCTACGCTGTCGCCTTCGCGCCCGACGGAACGCTGCTGACCGGCGGCGACGACCGCACCATCAGGGACTGGCCGGCCACCGGCGACGGCGAGATACTGTTTGCCGGTGCGCCGCAGTGAGGATGCTGATCGGGTCGCATATTCCCCGCACGGAAATATGGCCGGCAGGCCAGCGATGCGCCCATCGGCAGCTTCGTTCAATCCTGACTCTCAACCGGCTCTGGGCTACCCGGAATGTGAGCGCCCCGGGAGAGGTTTTGTCATATAACGGACATCGGCGACGACTACCAAAAACTGCCTTTTATCAGTCAATTTTGGAGGTCACTTATGCTTCGCCCCCTCATCGCGCTTGCCGTTACGACAAGTCTTGCCAGCGCTGCTGGCGCTGCCACGATCTATCCTCTCGACCGCGCCACGATCCTCGCCCAGTCTCCCTTCGACCTGAAGGTCGAATTCGACAAGGTCGTCACCCCCGACCAGGTCACGGTGACGATCAACGGCAAGCCGGCCGAGGAGGTTCTCGGCAAGAAGGTCGAGTTCGTGGAGAAGGAAGACGGGGTCGATGCCTCCGCCATTTTGATCCGCGCCGCCAGCATCGCCCAGCCCGGCACCTATGAGATCGAAGCCAAGGCTGGCGACGAGACCAAGTCCGTCAAATGGGAGGTGTTCGGAACCTCGGCGACCCCGCGCGCCAAGAACGTCATCTTCCTGCTTGGCGACGGCCTCTCCGTTGCGCATCGCACCGGTGCGCGGATCATGTCCAAGGGCATGACCGAAGGCAAGGCGAACGGCCGGCTCAACATGGACGATCTCGACCATATGGCCTTTATCGGCACGTCGTCGACCAACGCCATCGCCACCGACAGCGCCAACACCATGTCGGCCTACATGACCGGCCACAAGACGGCGGTGAACGCGCTCGGCGTCTATGCCGACCGCACCAAGCCGAGCCAGGATGACCCGAAGGTCGAGACCATCGCCGAGGCTCTGCGGCGCACCGGCAAGAAGTCGATCGGCGTCGTCTCGACGGCCGAGATCGAGGACGCCACCCCGGCAGCCGTCGTCTCCCATACCCGCAGCCGCAGCGACAAGGCCGACATCGTCGGCATGTTCTACCAGACGCAGCCCGACGTCATCCTCGGCGGCGGCTCCGCCTATTTCCTGCCGCAGAGCACGGCCGGCTCCAAGCGCAAGGACGACACTGACTACATCGCGAAATTCCGCGATGCCGGATACGCCCTTGCCACCGACAAGACCGAACTCGAGGCTGCAGCCAAGACCAACACCGGCAAGATCCTCGGCCTGTTCCATACCGGCAACATGGATGTCACGCTTGACCGCGACTTCCTCAAGAAGGGCACCGTGGAAACCTTCCCCAATCAGCCGGGTCTCGTCGAAATGACCAATGTTGCACTTGGCGAACTGTCAAAGAACCCCGAAGGCTTCTTCCTGATGGTCGAAGGTGCCTCGGTCGACAAGATGTCGCATCCGATGGACTGGGAGCGCTCCATGGTCGAGGTCATCGAATTCGACAAGGCGGTCGGCGTTGCGATGGAATTCGCCAAGACCCATCCCGACACGATGATCGTGATGACCGGCGACCACACCCACAGCGTTTCCATCGTCGGCACCATCGACGACAGCAAGCCAGGCCCCGACATGCGCGACAAGGTCGGTGTCTATGCCGACGCAGGCTTCCCGAACTACGAGGACAAGAACAGCGACGGCTATCCCGACAGCGTCGATGTCTCGCGTCGTCTGGCGATCTTCGGCGCCAACTTCCCCGACTATTACGAGACGTTCCGCCCGAAGCTCGACGGCCCGTTCGTGCCGGCGGTGCAGAACGAGAGCAAGCGGTATGTCGCCAACGAGAAGTACAAGGACGTGCCCGGCGCCGTGCTGCGCATCGGCAATCTGCCGAAGTCGGCCGATACAGCGGTCCATGCCGTCGATGACGTCGTGCTGCAGGCCACCGGTCCGGGTGCGGAAGGCTTCAAGGGCTACATGGAGGAGAGCGACGTCTATAAAGTCCTCGCCGACGCGCTCGGACTGGCGCCGGCGACGAACTGAGCCGCACAGCCTATGATGATCCCGGCCGCTCCATCCGGCGCTTGCGGATGGAGCGGTCAGGGACGATGGTTCTGGCGCTGACGGCGCCCGCGCCAATCGACAAGGGAATAGCAATCATGGAGTGCAGACCGATCACCCGTCGCGGCATGCTGCTCGGTTCGGCTACGGTCTGTCTTTCCCAGGCTTTGCGCCGCGCGTCGGCCGCGCCCGCGCCGCTCACCTTCGATGACCTCTACGCCAAGATCGGCGTGCTCGGCATGAGCTTCTCCGACAAGGTCAAGACGCTTGCGGGCCAGGATGTGACCATGCGGGGTTTCATGGCGCCGCCGCTCAAGGCCGAGGCGAAATTCTTCGTCCTGACCGAGATTCCGATGGCGCTCTGTCCGTTCTGCTCATCCGATGCCGATTGGCCGGACAACATCGTTGTCATCTACCTCGACCAGGCGCAAACCTTCGAACAGGCAAACGCCCTCATCGAAGTGGCCGGCAGGCTGGAAACCGGCTCCTGGACCGATCCGGAAACCGGCTTCGTCAGCCTGTTGCGCATCGTCGATGCGCATTTCTATCGGGCGGCGTAGCCATCATGCTCGGCCTGTCCGTCCGCGATTTGCGGGTCTCCTTCCGCGACCTCGAGAAGCCCGCGCTCGCCGTGCCTGCGCTGGAGATCGCGGCCGGCGAGAAAGTCGCCGTGACCGGGCCTTCGGGATCGGGCAAGACAACGTTCATCAACATCGTGACGGGGCTGGAAAGGATACGGCAGGGATCGGTGCGCTGGAGCGATACCGAGCTTTCCAGCCTCTCCGAAGCCCGGCGCGACCGCTGGCGTTCCGCCCATGTCGGCCTGGTCATGCAGGAGTTTTATCTCTGCCCCGGCCTGTCGGCGCTGGAAAACGTGCTGCTGCCCGGCCGGTTGTCGAGGGTTCGCCCCGCGGCCGAACTGAAGGCGGAGGGACTGCGGCTGCTGGAACGGGTCGAAATCTCGCGTCCGGGACAGCCGGTCGAAACCATGTCGCGCGGACAGATGCAGCGGGTCGCGGTCGCCAGGGCGCTGGTCACCAGACCGGCCATTGTCGTCGCCGACGAGCCGACCGCCAGCCTCGATGCCGATGCTGGTATCGCCGTGGCGAACCTTTTGCTGCAATTGGCCGGCGAGGCGGGAACCACCCTCATCGTCGCCAGTCATGAAAAACGGCTGATAGAAAGGCTGGATCGGACCATCCGCCTGGAGGCCGGTCAGGTGACGCGCGACACAGCGACATTGCAGGACATGCGCGATGAAGCGTTTTGAGCTGGAAAGGAATAGCCGATGCTCCGCTTCATCGCCGCGGACCTGAGGCGCCACTGGTTCGGCGTGGCTGCCGTGGCCTTGCTGATCGCGCTTGCGACCGCGCTCGGCGTTGCGGTGACGCTCAGCGAGCGGGCGCTGCGGCTGGGCAGCGCGCAAGCCGCTGATGCCTTCGACCTTGTGGTCGGCGCTCCGGGCAGCGAAACTCAGCTGGTGCTGTCCTCGGTATTTCTCCAGGCCGCGCCGCTGTCGCTGATGCCGGGCGACGTGCTCTCCGGGCTCATCAGGGACAAGCGGGTGGCCTGGGCAGCGCCTGTCGGTTTTGGCGATTTTGTCGAAAACTTTCCGATCGTCGGCACCACGCAAGCGCTGGTCGATGGACTGGGCGGCGTCTCAGAGGGCCGCACATTTGCGCTGCTTGGCGATGCGCTGGTCGGCGCAGCCGTGCCCAAAAGCGTCGGTGCCCGCTTTCATCCCGCGCACGGCCAGCTGCATGCGGCGACCGAAATCCACAATGATTTCACCTATACGATTGTCGGCCGCCTCAGCCCTACCGGCACAGCTTGGGACCGGGCGATCATCGTGCCGATCGAGGCGGTCTGGCATGTCCATAAACACGAGAATGGACGAGCTGGAATAGCGGCACTGGTCGAGCAGGTTGACGCAAAAGACGGTGCCGAACCGCACGGTTTCGAAGCGCCGATCAACCCCGGTGCCGTTCTCGATCCCTCGGCGCCCGGCCTGCCCGCCGTCCTGGTAAAACCGCACACCATCGCCGACGCCTACATGCTGCGTCAGCAATACCGCACCGACCGCACGCTGGCGGTCTTCCCCGGCGAAGTGCTGACCCGGCTCTTCGGAACCCTTGGCGATGCCCGGCGCATCCTTTCTTTGGTGGCGGCCGGGGCGCAGTTCCTCGTCGCGGCGGCAATCCTTTTGGTCGTTATCGTCCATGTTCTCCAGCGAAGGCATCAGATCGGCGCCCTGCGCGCCTTCGGAGCGCCCCGCGCGGTGGTGTTCGGGATCGTCTGGGTGGAAACCTTTGTCATCGTCGGCGCCGGGGTCCTGCTTGGTTTCCTCTTCGGCTATCTCGCCGCCCGATCCATCGCGCACACGATGGCCGAGGCGAGCGGTTTTTCCATGCCGGTGACATTCCGCATGGAGGATATGCGCTCAGTGCTGATCCTGCTCGTCGTGGCGGGCCTGGCCGCGGTGGTGCCGTCGATCCTCGCCTATCGGCAATCGCCCGCGCAGGCGCTGAGAAACTAGACCCGCTGGCGCTTGAACACCCCCCTCTGGCCTGCCGGCCATCTCCCCCGCAAGGGGGGAGATTAGCAGTTTCGGCGTCAACGCCATTCTCTTGAACGACGGTGGATTGGCGAAAGCTTGCGTGACGTCCGATCTCCCCCCTTGCGGGGGAGATGCCAGGCAGGGCAGAGGGGGGTGTGAAGGAACGCTAACCGAGCATCCCATGCCCGACCTCAACCTCGTAGAAGCCTCGATCGCCGACCTGCGCCGTGCGCTGGAAGACGGCACCGTCACCAGCGTCGAACTGGTCGGCGCGTATCTCCGGCGCATTGCGCATTACGACCGCCGTGGCATTGCGCTGAACGCCGTACCGGTGCTCAACCCCAAAATGTTTGAGGAGGCCGCGGCCTCCGATCTGCGGCGCCGCAACGGCGCCACCCGTGGGCCGCTCGACGGCATCCCCTACACCGCCAAGGACAGCTACAAGGTGAAAGGCCTGACGGTGGCCGCCGGCTCGCCTGCTTTCGAGCATCTCGTCGCCAATGAGGACGCCTTCACCATTGCCAGGCTGCGAGCCGGCGGCGCGGTGCTGATCGGGCTGACCAACATGCCGCCAATGGCCAATGGCGGCATGCAGCGCGGCGTCTATGGCCGCGCCGAAAGCCCCTACAATGCCGACTACCTGACCGCCGCCTTCGCCTCCGGCTCGTCCAACGGTTCGGGCACGGCGACCGCTGCCAGCTTTGCCGCCTTCGGGCTCGGCGAGGAGACATGGTCGTCGGGCCGCGCGCCGGCGTCCAACAATGCGCTGGTCGCTTACACACCGTCGCGCGGCATCATTTCGGTCAGGGGCAACTGGCCGCTGGTGCCGACCATGGATGTGGTGGTGCCTCACACGCGCGGCATCGCCGACATGCTCGAACTGCTCGACGTGATCGTTGCCGACGATCAGGAGACACGCGGCGATTTCTGGCGTGCGCAGCCCTGGGTGCCGATCCCGAGAAGCGGTGATCTCAGGCCGCCAAGTTATACCGGGCTGGCGCTGGAAGGCGCTCTCAAGGGCAAGCGCCTCGGCGTGCCGAAAATGTATATCGGCCGCGATGACGGAGCGACAAAGCCGATCGAGACCCGCGCCTCGGTGCTCGATCTCTGGCGGCAGGCGGCAAGCGATCTGGAAAAGCTCGGCGCCGAAGTGGTCGAGGTCGATTTCCCCGTCGTCTCCAACTATGAGCGCGACCGTCCGGGCGCGCAAACCATGGTCGAGCGCGGGCTGGTGCCGGAAGCCTTCGCCGAGCGCGAAATCTGGGATCTTTGCATCTGGGGCTGGGACGATTTTCTGCGCGCCAATGCCGATCCGGCGATCCCCGATCTGGCTTCGGTCGACGGCCCCAAAATCTTCCCGCAGCCGCCGGGCACGCTGCCGGATCGCTATGGCGACGACGGGTTCGATCTGGCCGACTATGTCACCCGGGCCAGGCAGGGTGTGGCGCCGCTCCGGGACATCCCCACGCTGGCCGATGGGCTCAAGGGGCTGGAAGCGACGCGGCGCATTGATTTCGAGGACTGGCTGGATGCGAATAGGCTCGACGCCGTGGTGCTGCCGGCGGTCGCCGATGTCGGGCCGGCCGATGCCGACATCAACGAAGCCTCGGCAGACCTTGCCTGGCGCAACGGCACCTGGGTCGCCAACGGCAATCTGGTCTGGCGCCATCTCGGCATTCCGACCGTCACTGTGCCGATGGGCACGATGACCGATATCGGCATGCCGGTCGGGCTGACTTTCGCGGGCAAGGCCTATGACGATGTGGACCTGCTGCGCCAGGCCGGCGATTACGAGCGCGCTACCCGACGCCGCACCGCACCGCCGCGCACGCCGGCGCTGACGGACGATGTGTTTGCGGCGCGCAATGGATTGAGGGCCAACGATGCGTCGCCGCTGACGCTCACGATTGCTGCCGAGACGAGAGATCTGGGCGATCAGGCAGAGATCGCCGTTACGGTCGAACTCGAAGCTGCCATCGGCGTGGAAAGCGCCAGCGTCAAGGTTCATGTCAATGGCGAGCCCGTTGCCATGCAGCGAGGCGGCGCAAGTTTCCATGGTCGCATCGTGGTGCCAGCTGTCGAGCATGAGCGAACGCACAGTGTGTGGCGCGGCGCTTACGGTTCGATCGTCGTTGCGATTGTGCGGCTCGAAGATGGACGCATTGCTGGTGCTTATACCGTGACCGGCGGGATCGGGTGAGGCTTATCTCCCCCCTTGAGGGGGAGATGTCGCCAAAGGCGACAGAGGGGGTCGCTGCGCGTGAAGCGCTAGCCTCCATCTGTCGCAGTACGTTGAGCCCAGTCGAACCGACCCCCTCTGGCCTGCCGGCCATCTCCCCCTCAAGGGGGGAGATTAAGCGCCTCCTTGACCCGCACACCACCCGCGCTATCTTCCCGCCATGTCAAAACTCGCTCCCCTCATCGTCATCGATCTCCAGACCAACATGTTCGACGGGCGCGTCGAGCCGCCGATCCACGATGCGCCGGGCATTGCCCAGCGCACCCGCTCCCTGATCGACTGGGCGCGGCGCGAGGGCCGCAAGGTCGCTTTCATCAGGCATGACGGGCCGGCCGGCGATCCGCTGGCGCCGGGCGAGCCGGGTTGGCCGGTATGGCCGGAACTCGGCCAGGCCAAGGACGAACCGACCTTCTCCAAGACCGTGCGCAACGCCTTTTCCAATCCCGAGCTTGGCGCATGGGTGGCCGGGCAGGGTGCTGATGAAGTCGTGCTCGCCGGCGCGCAGACCGATTTCTGCATCGCCGGCACCGTCAAGGGCGCTTTGGCCGAAGGCCTTGCCGTCACCGTCGTGTCCGACGCCCATTCCACGCTGGATACGCCCGACGCAACCGCTGCCGAGATCATCGCCCGGTACAATGCCGACTTCACCGATGCCGGCGCCACGCTGGTGACGACCAAGGCGCTGACCGGCAGCTGAAGCGCACGAATCTCGACGAAGACAGGAGGCTGCCTTGCCAACCCTGACCTTGCCGGCCGAAGGCGGCTGTCGCTGCGGACGCGTGCGGCTGAAAATTTCCGCAAAGCCGCTTTTGACGATGGCCTGCCATTGCACCGGCTGCCAGACCATGTCGGCCAGCGCCTATTCGCTGAGCGCCGCCATTCCCTCGGACGGCTTCGAAATCACGCAAGGCGAGCCGGTGATCGGCGGCCTGCACGGCGTGTCAAAACACTATTTCTGCGCCTACTGCATGACATGGATGTTCACCCGCCCCGAAGGCCTCGACTGGTTCGTCAATTTGCGCCCGACCATGCTCGACGAACCCGGCTGGTTCACGCCGTTCATCGAGACATGGACCAGCGAGAAGCTGCCCTGGGCGCAGACGCCGGCGGTGCACAGCTACGAGGCGTTGCCGGCCTTCGAGGCGTATGAGGCATTGGTGGCGGAGTTTGCAGGACGCTGAACGCTGAGCGCTTTACCTTCTCCCCTTGTGGGAGAAGGTGGCCTCGCGAAGCGAGGACGGATGAGGGGTGCTCCAGCTTGACGCACACATTCATCTGCATCCGCTGCTTGGCAGCAGGAACGCCAACGCCTCACTCCGCTGGAACACCCCTCAACCGTCTCGGCGCTAAAGCGCCGATCCACCTTCTCCCACAAGGGGAGAAGGAAGAACAAAAAAATCCATCGAATCGATTGCGCAAACGTTTCGATCACCCTAAGCTCGCCCGAAATCCGCCAATCAGAGCGGACGGGAAACGCATAGGGAGGAGCGCTTGCAGGCGCTGCATTTTATTGCCGACAATGGCTGAAGTGGCGCGGCGCGCCGGCGTGTCGGTGTCGACCGTCTCGCATGTCGTCAACAACACGCGCTTCGTGTCGCTGGAGAAGGCGAAGCTGATCAACGACGCCATTGCCGCCATGGGCTATCAGCCCAACGAGCTGGCGCGCTCGCTGAAGGCCTCAACCACCAACAGCGTCGGCCTCGCGATCTCGGCGATCTCCAATCCCTATTTCACCGACATCATCTGCGCCGTCGAGGCCGAATGCGCGCGCCTCGGCTTGATGGTCTTTCTCTCCGACACGCAGGAAGACCCCGACCGCGAACTGCAGGTGGTGCGCGCTTTCCATCAGCGCCGCGTCGACGGCGTCATCCTGGCGCCGTCGGGCTCGCCGCAACGGGCCATCGACTATCTCGCCGACAAGAAAGTGCCGTGCGTTTTGATCGACCGTTTCGCCGATGACCGGTTCGACCAGATCGGCGTCGAGAACGACACGGCGATGCGCGCGCTGATCGACCATGTCGCCTCCTTCGGCCACAAGCGCATCGGCTACATCGCCGGGCAGCCGGGGCTGGCGACGACGCGCGAACGCATCGAGGCGTTCCAGGCCTCGCTCGCCGCCAATGGACTTGAAACCCTGCCGCACTATGTCTCGCCGGAGAATGTCGACACGGCGGCGGCGACCGCATCGACGCATGCGATCCTGTCGCTGCCCACGCCGCCCACCGCATTGGTCACCGGCAACAACATGACGACGATCGGGGCAGTCCGCGCCATCCGCGAAAAGGGTCTCATCATCCCGCGCGATCTGTCGCTGGTCGGCTTCGACGATTTCGAATGGGCCGACTGTTTCGAGCCACGGCTGACGCTGGTCGAGCAGCCCTGCACCGAGATCGGCCGCCAGGCCGCGGCGCTGCTCAGCGCCCGCATCGCCTCGAGCGAAGCGCCGCCTCAAGCCGTGCGGCTGCAGGCGACGCTGCAGACCCGCGAATCCTGCGGGAGGCCGAAATGACCGCGCCGCTTCTGGTGATGACCGGCGCGGTCAAACGCTTCGGCGGCGTGCAGGCGTTGCGCGGCGTCGACTTCGACCTCAAGGCGGGCGAAATCCACGCGCTGCTCGGCGAAAACGGCGCCGGCAAGTCGACGCTGATGAACCTGTTGTCGGGCGTCTACACGCCGGACGAAGGCACGATCGAGATCGACGGCAAACCCGTGCGCTTCAACAATCCGCGCGAAGCGCAGGCCGCCGGCATCGCCACCATTTTTCAGGAGCTCGACCTCGTGCCGTCGCTCGATGTCGCGGCCAATCTTTTCCTCGGCCGCGAACTGATGCGCCCGGGCGGCTTCCTCGACGTGCCGGCGATGCGCCGTGAGGCGAAGAAGCGGCTGGAAGCGATCGAGATCGCCATCGATCCAGGGGCGATGGTGGCGGATTTGTCGATCGGCCAGCGCCAGGTGGTGGCGATCGTCAAGGCGCTGTCCTATGCCTCGCGCGTGCTGATCATGGACGAGCCGACGGCCGCACTCACCGTGGGCGAAGTCGAGCGGCTGTTCGACATCATGCGCAAGCTCGCCGCCACCGGCGTCGGCATCGTCTACATCTCGCACCGGTTGGAGGAAGTGCCAGGCATTGCCGACCGGGTGACGGTGATGCGCGACGGCCGTGTCGCCGGCATCACCGAGCCGCATGCGCCGCAGGCCGAGCTGGTGCGGCTGCTGGTCGGGCGTCCGCTGGACGAACTTTATCCGCAGCGCGCCAAAGGGGCCGGCAAACCGCTGCTCAGCCTGCGCGATGCCAGCTTCCGGCTCGCCCGCGACAGCGCCGGCTGGCAGGCGCCGACAAGCGTGTCGCTCGATGTCCATGAAGGCGAGATCGTCGGCCTCGCGGGCATTATGGGGGCAGGGCGCACCGAGCTCTTGTCCGCGCTCTACGGCACCGGCCTGTCCGGCCGCTGGGAAGGCGAGGTCGCCATATCGGGCAAGCCGGTGAAACTCGATTCCATCAAGGCCGCCCGCCACGCGGGTATCGCCTTCGTCACCGACGACCGCAGGGGCTCGGGCCTGATGCTGCGCATGGCGGTCGGGCTCAATCTCGTGATGTCGGTCATATCGAGGATCTCGCCGAACTGGCTGGTGTCGCCGCGCCGGCAGGCCGAGGCTGTGAAAGAGTCGTTCGGCCAGTTCGACATCCGGCCGAAAAACCCGGACATCGCTGTCGGCGCGCTGTCGGGTGGCAACCAGCAGAAGGTGGTGCTGGCCAAGGAAATCCTCGGAAACCCCCGGCTGCTGCTGCTCGACGAGCCGACGCGTGGCGTCGATGTCGGCGCCAAGGGCGAAATTTACGCACGGCTCAGGGCACTCGCGGCGCAAGGGCTGGGCATACTGGTGGCGTCCAGCGAGATGCCGGAGCTGATCGGTCTGTGCGACCGCATCGTGGTGCTGCGCCAGGGGCGCAATGTGGCGGAATTCATGGGCGGCGTCGATGAGCACACGGTGCTGGCCGCGGCAAATGGCAGGGAGGCCTGATGTCTGACGACAAGATTTTGGCGGCAAGCGCACCCGTGACGGCTGCGCCTCAAAAGCATCGCGATCCGCTGGCGCTGATCGTGCGCTTCCAGAGCCTGATCGGCCTGGTGCTGGTGGCGATCGGCGGCATCATCTTCTCGCCGCGCCGCCATGGCGAAATCCTGTTCCTCAACCCCGACAACATCGCCAACATCGTGCGCGCCGTGTCGGAGACTGGCATCATCGCCATCGGCATGACCTTCGTCATCATCACCGCCGGCATCGACCTTTCGGTCGGCGCGGTGCTGGGCCTCTCCAGCGTCGTCACCGCATCCATGATGATCTCCGGCGGCTTCGGCCTGATCCCCACCATCCTCGCCGTGCTCGTCATGGGCATCGTCTTCGGCGCAATCCAGGGCACCATTTCCACTCGCTTCCGGCTCGAACCCTTCATCGTCACGCTGGCCGGCCTGCAGGCTGCGCGCGGCCTGGCGCTGGTCGTCTCCGGCAACCAGTATATCAACATTTCCTATGGCGATGGGCCGGGCCTGGCGCCGCCTGTGTTCGCCGTGCTGGGCGAACGTCTGTTCAACAACACCGTGCCGGTGGCGACCCTGGTCTTCATCGTCTTTGCGGCAATCGCCACCATCGTGCTCAACACCACGCGCTTCGGCCGCTATGTCTTTGCCGTCGGCGGCAATGAGCGCGCCGCGCGCATTTCCGGCGTGCCGGTCTCGATGGTGAAGATCTCGGTCTATGCCATCACCGGTTTTGCCGCAGCCCTTGCCGGCATCGTGCATGCCGGCCAGTTCAATTTCGGCAGCGCCAATGACGGCATGGGCTATGAGCTCACCGCCATCGCCGCCGTGGTCATCGGCGGCACCAGCCTGTTCGGCGGCGCCGGCTCCATGGTCGGCACCGTCGCCGGCACCATCATGCTGGGCGCACTCGCCAACATCCTGCAGCTCAACAACATCACCCCCGCCATGCAGCTGCTCGCGACCGCCGCGATCATCGTTCTGGCGGCAGTGCTTCAATCCCTCGTTCGCCGCCGCGAGGGTTTGGGTCGTTAATGCATGTCGCGCAAAAGTGAACTCGGTTTTGCGACAACGACATGCATCAACAAACAAGGAGGAGACGGCAAAAGTCGACGTCAACCAAGGTCTGGCCCCCGGCCAGACGAGGAGGAGAGTGAGTATGAAAACGATCTTATCGACTGTGCTGGCCGGTGCCGGCCTGTGCATTGCCGGCACCGCCTATGCCGCCGAGCCACTGGTGAAAGCCTGCGCCAAGGACGGCCAGTTCATCATCGGCTTTTCGCAGGCCAACAATGCCGAGCCCTACCGCCAGCACGTCAATGACGAGCTGGAGGCGGCGGCCAAGGAAGTGCCTGGTTTCACGCTGCAGATCGCCGACGGCGCCGGCAACGTCAACACGCAGACCTCGCAGGTCGACAATTTCATCACCCAGAAGGTCGACATCCTGCTGATCTCGCCCTTCGAGGCGGCACCGCTGACGCCGGCGGTGAAGCGCGCCATGGATGCCGGCATCCCGGTCATCGAGCTTGATCGCAAGACGGTCGGCGACCCCGGCAAGGACTACACCGCCTTCATCGGCGGCGACAATTACAAGATCGCGCTCGAGGCCGGCAAATACACCGCCAAGACGCTGCTGCCAGATGGCGGCGAGACGGCGGTGCTGGAAGGCCTGCCGAGCTCGACGCCGGCGGTGGAGCGCCTCAACGGCTTCAAGGACGGCGTCAAGGAAAACGCCAAGATCCAGGTGGTGGCCGAGCAGGCCGCCGACTGGGTACCGGACAAAGCGCAGGTCGCCTTCGCCGCCATGCTGCAGGCGCACCCCGACATCAAGGTGCTCTACGCCTCCAACGACATGATGGCCGCCGGCGCGCTGCTCGCCGCCAAGGGCGCGGGCAAGGACGTCAAGATCATCGGCACCGACGGCCTGCCGGGTCCGGCCGGCGGCATCGAAGCCGTCGCCAAGGGTGACTGGGCCGCAACCTTCACCTACCCGACAGGCGCCAAGGAAGCGATCGAGATGTCGAAGAAGATCCTGCTGGATTGCGCGACTGAGGTTGAGCCGACGGTGACGGTGGAGACGACTGCGATCACGGCCGAGAATGCCAAGCAGCTGATGGGGAAGTGAGGCGGCGAGAGCCTGGCATTGAGGTGATATGGCAAGGCCCCGGGAGGGGCCTTGTTTTTTTGGGGCAAGGCTGATCGTGCGAGAATGGCAGCTTCGCGCCTCATGTCGGCCATAGAGGCGAACTTTGCCTCCGCCCGGAAGCAGACACTGCAATTGACCACGCTGAAGGTCGTGGTCGCGCTAGAGCCTGCAAAGGCGCAATTCGGTACACGAGGGCGAACATTCTGCTGCGGAAACAACTTGAAGAAACGCTTCGCGACCCATAGCATGCCGCGCCATGGTGAAATCTGATCGGGAGGTCAGTGGAATCGGTCGGGTTTTTGAGCCAGTGCAAAGTAGGGAGGATAATAATTATGGCTTCCGAAGTACAGGCAAACAATGGCGTTAACGTAGAGGCGCTGCTCGCCGCAAAAGAAGCGCTTACCAACGCCCCGGAGGCTGCGCAGTTCAAGTGGCGCGCGGCCTGTGAATGGAAGGACGGCACTCACAGCCATTCGACGGTCGAGAGTTTTTACGGTCTCGGCCAGGATCAGCATCGCAAGACCACCTTCGCATTCGATGCCGACCATCCGGAGGTCTTCGCTTCGCTGGATCAGGGCGCCACGCCTGTCGAATACGTGCTGGTCGGGCTGGCCAGTTGCCTGACCGCCGGCATCGCCGCGGTCGCCCAGAACCGGAACATCCAGTTGAAGTCGGTGAAGGCGACCATCGAAGGCGACATGGATATTGCGGGCATACTTGGTATCGACAGCGACGTGCGCAACGGCTTCAGCGGCATCACGGTGAAGTACAACATCGACGCCGACGCTAAGCCCGAGGACATCGAGGCTCTCGTGGCTCAGTCGCAGAAGCGATCGGCGGTCTATGACATTGTCACCAATCCGACGAACGTCACGGTCGTGGTCAATTGAAAGGCGCTACGAGCTGTAGACTCTCCTGATGAGAGGGCGCGATTAGTTCCGTCACCACAGTGATCGTCGGCGCGGGGCACGCGGGGCTCGCGATGAGCCGCTGCCTCGCGGAGCGCTCTATCGACCATGTGCTGCTGGAGCGCGGCGAGATCGCCAATACCTGGCGCACCGAGCGATGGGATTCACTGCGGCTGCTCACCCCGAACTGGCAGAGCCGGCTGCCGGGCTTCCGCTATGACGGCGACGATCCCGACGGCTACCGGACGATGCCTGAGGTGATCGACTTCCTCGGGAACTATGCCAAGGTGATCTCGGCTCCGGTCAGAACCCACACGATCGTTACCTCGGTTCGCAGCGACGGGGCGGGATATCTTGTGCGCACGGACCGCGGCGAGTGGCGGTGTCGGACCGTCGTGCTGGCGTCGGGCGCGTGCAACATCGCGCGCCTGCCCGACGTCGCCAGCCGCGTGCCGCCGTCGGTCGCCATGCTGACGGCACAGTCCTACCGCAATCCGCGTCAGGTCGCCGACGGTGGCGTGATGGTGGTGGGCGCGTCGTCGAGCGGCACCCAGATCGCACAGGAGTTGCAGCGTTCGGGGCGTCAAGTTACCCTGTCGGTGGGCGAGCACATCCGGGCGCCCCGCGTCTATCGCGGCAAGGACCTGGAATGGTGGATGGACGCCGCCGGCGTGCTCGACGAGCGTTACGACGAGGTGGACGACATCAGGCGGGCGCGACGGGTTCCTTCGCTGCAGCTTGCCGGCACGCCCGACCGCACCACCCTTGACCTCAATGCGCTCGACGACCTCGGCGTCCGGCTCATCGGTCGTCTTGCCGGCATCACCGAAGACGGCAAGGCCCAGTTTGCGGGGTCGTTGCGCAACATGTGCGCGCTTTCCGACCTCAAGATGGCCCGGCTGCTCGACCTTATCGACGAATGGGCGCGCGCCAACGGCCTGGACGCTACGGTCGGGCCGCCGGATCGCCCGCCGCCGACCCGTGTCGAGGACAACCCGCCGCTCGGCCTCGATCTTGCCGGAGGCGCTATCAGGACGATCATCTGGGCTACCGGCTACCGGCCGGACTACTCCTGGCTGGAACTGCCGGTCCTCGACCGCAAGGGCCACGTCCGTCACGACGGCGGTGTAGTGGAACATCCGGGCCTGTACCTGATGGGGACGCAGTTTCTGCGCCGCCGCAAGTCTGCTCTGATCGACGGCGCTGGCGACGACGCGCGTGATCTCAGCGGCCATCTGGCATCGTACCTCAGGCAAAGTACTATCGCCTAGCCAACGCAGGCCCGTAGCAGCAGTTGCACAAGATACCCTCGATTCAGGGCAGCGGGATCGGCTTGTCGCTGAGTGTGCGCAAGTAGGCGATCAGGTTGACCCGTTCGGTGTCGTCCGGGACACCAGGAGTCTCCATCTTGACGCCCGGCGTGGTGAGCATGGGCCCGAAGAGATATCTGTTCAGGTCCTCGTACGTCCATACACCCTCCCAGCCCAGCAACGTGTCGGAGTAACGCATATTTGCCACAGAGGCCTTGTCGCGGCCGACGACGCTCCACAAGTTCGGTCCTATTTTATTCCCTCCCTGTGGCTCGGCGTTGTGGCAATTGGTACACCGGCCGGTGAAGTAGGTTCGGCCTTTCTCGACATCGGCAGAAGCCAACTTCATCGAGATTGGGGCTGGTGTTGGCAAGACGACGCCGTGCGACAAGAGATAGTCGGCAACTTCGCGTTGCCCCTTGAATTTTGCCAGATGGAGCGGTGTCTTGCCGTCCATTGTCTTCGCATTCACGTCCGCGCCGGCCTCGACCAGTGCCTTCACGCAGTCGAAACAATCGAGAGCGACGGCGACATGAAGGGCGAATTCGCCACCACGGTTGGTATTTGGATCTGCGTCCCGCTCCAGCAACAGCTTTAACAGATCGATCTTGCCTGGCCCGACAGCCGCCATCAGCGGGGGACCCCCAGTCGTCTGGGCGTTGACGTCCGCCCCACGTTCTATGAGCAGTTTTGCCGCTTCGATGTGGCCCATCCAGACCGCAAGATAGAGCGGCGTTGCAGTTCCATCACTCTCATCTATACCGGCGCCTGCATCGAGCGCCGCCGTGATCGCCGCGACATCGCCCGCCATGGCGGCGTCGTGAATGTCGGCGGCATGCGATACAATCGGTGCAAGCAGCAGTGGAATGAAGAGCAAGGGCATGCGCATTTGGCATCTCCCAAGGCAAACCGCGGTGTGTCACGCTTTCAAGCCGACAAGAGTACCACGACTGCCTGATCGTAGCCACTTCCAACCAGTGCCTAACAGATTGTGGAAGCCCCCGAGAGAATGAAAGTTTTCAGCAAGGCCGGCCATGTCCTTGCTGGCCGTCTGGTAACGGGCCGTAAGGTCTGATCCGGATCGTGAGCGCATGTTGCGCCAGACGTCCGCTTTGAGAGCGAAAACAACGCCGAATTCCGTGACCCTGCAATCATATCCCCAAGTGCAACTTAGGCTTCCAGAAGGGACGGAACAACTCAATCTTGGGACAGCGGTTCATCACCACTTTCAGGCCCGCTTCCTCCGCCAACCGGGCGGCAGCGTCATCGCGCACCCCAATCTGACCCCACAGAACCTTGGCATTGATGGCGATGGCCTCCTGTGCAACCTCCAACAGATCTTCGGAGCGACGAAAAACCTCAACCATGTCGACAGGCCGGTCGATGGCGGCCAGCGACGCGTACACCTTGAGCCCTCGAATTTCATCCAGACCGGGACTGGGGTTGACCGGGATCATGTCATAGCCGGTTTCGTGCAGCACCCTGAGAACACCATAGGAAAACTTGGTCTTGTCGGGGCTGGCCCCAACCATCGCGATGGTTTTGACCGATTTCAGAATGTCTTGCAGATAAGCCTCCGAATAGGGCTCATCATGATTCATATGGGTCATTTCTTTGCTCCCAACGGGGTCGCAATATCGGCTTTCAATTCATGAGCGGCCAGCGGGTCAAGGAAGGGGTTGCGATAGAGCTTGTCGTGGCTCTCAACGCCGACCTCCAGCGTGCAGTCGCTCATAGGGCGGGCGACGCAGAGGATTATATAGCCATTGTTGATCTGGCGGTTGTTCA
Organism: Mesorhizobium sp. CNPSo 4684; assembly: GCF_057784315.1. Lineage (NCBI taxonomy): Bacteria > Pseudomonadati > Pseudomonadota > Alphaproteobacteria > Hyphomicrobiales > Phyllobacteriaceae > Mesorhizobium > Mesorhizobium sp. CNPSo 4684. Next base: position 141,874 of record NZ_JBWLUX010000018.1, read on the forward strand.
GCGCCCGCTGCGCTTTTTGATCGACTTTGCCGCTGATCATCTTGGCCGCACAGGTGATGCAGCCGCCGTACTTGCAGCCGTAGGGCAGGTCCACTCCCTGCTCGCGCAAGCTTTGCAAGAGGGGCTTGCGGTGATCGACGTCAAAGGCCGCACCGCCTTGATTGGCGAGAGTGATGGTGAAGCTGGTCATACCCAGATGTCACTCGTGCAATCGCCGCCGGGATAACGGGTTTCGTGGCAGCGGCTTGGTCCATTTGGTTCCTTGCCAAAATCGACGACAAATCGCGGATCAATTTCCATGCCGCCGTTTTCCGTATCGCAATTGACCATCAGCATGCATCCGCCATTGGTGCGGATTTCCGGATAGAACTGATTATCCCAGGTCGAGAAGAGCGAGGTCGTCACATAGAGGCGCTTGCCGTCGAGGCTGAGCTGTATCATCTGAGGCCCGCCAGTCACTTTCACGCCATTGACCTCAGGCGCACGGCCGAGAAGTCCGCCCATCCACACTTGTCCGGTAAGCTTGGCGTTGTGAGGGTCCGAGATGTCGTATTGACGAATGTCGCCATGCAACCAGTTGCACAGATAGAGGTATCTATCGTCCATGCTGAGCAGAATGACCGAGATCACGCCCGGTATTGGTATCGGCCATTCGGGATGCGGCTCATTGCCGACATCGACAATTTTTTCCCATTGCCAGTCACCCGCCGCGTCCTTCCACCAATGGATGATATTTGCAGAAAGGGCCGCGCCAACAAAGCCGTGACTGCTGTCGGGGTTATGATGGAATCGCACTTCCAGTGGGATCAAGCCATCTTCGCCGAGATAGAATGTTTGCTTTGGCTCCTTCTTTTCAAAATCCCACAAATGGATCTCTCGGCCATATTTCAGATGACCAACCTCTTCCAGGTCAAAGCCAGGCATGAAGGTATTGGGCGCGGCCCATTCCGAGCTGACCATTACGTTGTGTCGCGGCTGGTACCAGAAATCATAACCAAACTTGATACTGCCCATGGAGTTTTCCCAGCGGCCGACAACCTCGAACTCTTTGCTGAGTTGCAAATAGCCGCCGGGGGCATTGCCCTGGGCGTCACCAAGCATGGAAACGATGATGTCCGAGCCGAGGCAATGCACCGTGTGTGGCGCCGACAGGTTGGTCCTGGCTTTGATTTCAGCGCCGTCTATCACCTTGAACAGTGTCGGGCTGCGCGGATCGGTACCGCAATCGACAATATGCAGATTTGACGAGCGCACACCCGGCACGATCAGATATTTCCGCTCCATGCTCGCATCGCCATGGCACGACGAACAGGCATTCCAGCCCGAGTGATGAAGCTCATCGCCAATGCCCGGCATTTGCAAACGCGAAATCACCTGGCTGTAGGTCGAACTCTCCGGGTCGACATCGATGGTGCACAGATAGTCCGGCTTCTGAATGCCCGTGCCGGTGTAGATGGCAATCGTATAGAGCAGCTTTTCGCGAGGTGCCGTCATCGCCTCGGCTGGAGAAGCATAGCCCGGTCCACAGCAATGATTGGTCATGGGTACTTCCCTTTGAACAGATCACTGGCCAGCCCCAACGGGGTCGAGTTGGAATGTTAGTGCATGCTTGGCATTGGCGCTATGGCCGGGTGGCTTGTGAAGTGCGCACGTGATGTACAACTTGGCGACAGAGCCCCCTTGGACGCCACGTATTGACCGCCCGAGGGGTTATTGAGAACCCTTGCAGCGGCCCGGCGCTTAGAGGTCCGCTTCTGGCCTTCCGAGCCTCGAAGCCGCCGGAAGAGTCTAACACCTGGGTCCCAGGCCAATTTCCGCCTGCTGCGCTCCACGTTATTGCAAGACGTTCAAATTTGAGCTTCCGCACTCATGCTTTGTCGAGAGAATCTCCTGTACTCTTTTAAGGCTTCTGCGTCGTAATTTTTAGCCGTTCTGAATCGCCGCAGGCGACGATGACGACGGAATAGGAGAACGCAATGACTCGCAATCACGTTGAACGTCTTGAAGAGTTTAGGGAAATCCTGGTCGCGACTCGACGCGAAGGAGTCCGTAACGTGCACCATACTCGCGACGCAATGCGGGCAAGTGGCTTTCAGATCGGGGACAGCGATGGCTCCAGCTACGGAGCCGAGCTGAAGGCGCTCCAAGAGGAAATCGAGGCAGTAGATCGCGCCATCGAAGAAGAGAAGCGGTTGGCCTTGGCCCTCGAGAGCGCGGCTCAATCCCGCCGACCGACTAAACCGAGAATTGTGAAGCGAGCATAGGGTCGGGTACGGCCCTTTGGCGCCTGTCGCGTCGATCGCCTGCGGTCTGGTCTCGGGCTTCCCTCCGCCGTGGCGGTGCTGGGTAGTGACGCACCGGAATCGAACGGCGGCAAGGCGGTCGAATGTCTCGAACGAATGGGAAGCAGACTTACCGAAGCGCAACGAGTGAAGGCTTCGGTTCAATATTCTGGTTCAGCCGGAAAAGATTTGAAGGATCGAAGCGGGCTTTAAGCGCTGCAAGGCGGTTGTATCTTTCTGCGCCGTAGGCGTCGTATAAGACATCCTTGCCGGGTATCCGCCTGTTCATTCAGATAATTGCCGGCTTGAGACATCGCGGCCATGCGGCGGCCCGCGTTTCGTCCCCATGCGATGCAACGGGAGTCGTCGATGGGGTTGTCCCAAACCAGCTCGGCAATCCAGTAAAACTTCGCAGCCCGCCCCGAATAGGCAGTGGCAGCCTCGTCGGTGGCGATCGCCTGCGCCTGGGCGGCGACCTCGGGCAAACAGGCTGTAGTCGGCTGCCCCGCCTTGGGGCGGAGCCGGCATCGAGAGTGACCGCTACTGACCCTGAAGGTCGGCTTGACCAATCACAGGGCCGACGACATTGTGGACGTGCAATTCGTAGCCAAGTGGTCGTGTGGCAATGGATTTTCGCGACGCCATCGATAGAGCGCTGGCCTGGGCCGGCGGATGGTTCGACTATGCCGCCGCGCCCTGGTTCGTCTATCAGATCGGCATCATTGCCTCGCTCTTTGCTGTGGCGAAGCTGGCGGCGCTGCGGGTCGAGCCTTTCGTCGAGAACCAGGCACGCCAGATTAAGGGCCATCCCGGACTCTTAAGGGTCGTCATCGCGCTGTTGAGGCGCACCGACTGGATTCTGTTCATTGTCTTCCTTGTTGCCGCGCTCAACCTATTGCTCGCCTTCACTTGGCCGAGCCGCACCCATCTCCTGCTCGTCGCGCTGTTGCTCTCGCTGGCGTGGCTGTTCGCGACCGTGCTGTCGCGCATCATCCGCAACCGCCTCGTCGCGCGCACGCTGGGTTGGCTGGCCTGGATCTACGCGGCCCTTGTCATCCTGGGCGTCAGTGACGAGGCGGCCGCCTTCCTCGACAGCCTGGCAATCCCTCTGGGTGCGGTTCGCCTTTCGGCCCTCATGGTGCTGAAGGCGGCGCTGCTCCTGATCGCAACGGTCTGGCTTGCGGTGGTCACCGGCAATTACATCGATGAGCGCGTCCGCCTCTCCGAGGAACTGACACCGTCGATCCGCGTCCTCGTCGGCAAGGTCGCAAAGATCGGCCTCGTGCTGGTGGCCGGTGCCGTGGCACTTTCCGCCGTCGGTCTCGACCTGACGGCGCTGACGGTGTTTTCCGGCGCCGTTGGCGTCGGTCTCGCTTTCGGGCTGCAGAAGGTCGTTTCGAATTTCGTCTCCGGCGTGATCATCCTGCTCGACAAGTCGATCAAGCCGGGCGACACGATTTCGCTCGAAGGCACCTTCGGCTGGATACGCGAATTGCGGGCGCGCTTCGTCTCGGTGGTGACGCGCGACGGCCGCGAATTCCTGATCCCCAACGAGGACTTCATCACCCAGAGGGTTATCAACTGGTCGTTCAGCGACAACCTCGTGCGCCTCGACGTGAACTTCGGCGTCTCCTACGACGCCGATCCGCACAAGGTCAGCGAACTGGCGATAGAGGCCGCGATCAGCGTCGGCCGGGTCGAGGCCGACCGGCGGCCTGTCTGCTGGCTGACGGACTTCGGCGACTCCTCGCTGAACTTCGTCCTGCGCTTCTGGATCCGCGACCCGCAGCAAGGCCTGACCAACGTGCGCGGCAAGGTGCTGCTGGCGCTGTGGGACACTTTCAAGGCAAACGGCATAAGCATCCCCTATCCGCATCGCGAGATCATCATGAAAGGGGCTGGGCCGGTCAGACGAGGGCACGACGACCAGTGATCTTCTCGATGTTGATGCGGAAGAAAAGGTGAGGCGGACTAGCCACCTTGTCCTCGGCGCGAGTGTCTCGCTGCCAGGTTCCCACCAAGCGTGAGCTCGGCGCCGATGGCGATGCGTGGTTCGAGACATGGCGCATGCGCCTGCCCAACGAGTCATCTGCACCATTTCGACCGTCAATCGCTGGTGGCGCTGCCGGCTGACAACGGTTTTGAGTGCGACGGGATCAGACTGCGGCGGGGCGAAGCCGACCTTAACATTCAGTCCGGCTTTTTTAGAAAACCATAGGCGCGCCCGGCCGGGCGCGCCAGCACGCCGGCGGATTATTGCGCCGGCGCGGGTGCCGCGGGCGCCGGCGCCGTGGTCGTGAACCCGCACTGCTTCTGTTCCATCTCGATCTGCTTGGTGATGCGGATGGCGTTCTGGGCGTAGGCTTCCGTCACGGTGCCGCTGTTCACCGTCTTGTCCTTCAGCGGGCTGACGGCGGCGCAGAGGTGGAAGACATGCTCCGTGTCGGACTTCGCGGCGCCGTTTTCCGGCGCGATCCAGTACACGATATCCTGACCGTTGGGGTGTGCCGCGTCCTTCGTCGCCTCGGCCACCGTGGTGGAGTCGGTGGCAATCGCCTGCGCCTGGGCGGCGACCTCGGGCGAACAGGCCGTGGTCGGCTGCCCCGCCTTGATCTGGGCCGCGCACTGGTTCATGTCCTGCGTGTACTGCTCGACCGATGGCGGCTGGTAGCTGACCCCGATCAGCGTCGCGAGCACCGCCAGCACAGCGCCGACGCCGCCGGCAATTTTCTTGCTCTTCGGGTCCATGTTCTTGTCGTTGAGGATCAAGAGAACCAGCGGCAGGAAGGCAATCAGCGTGATGATCGCGCCGAGCTGGTTCTGGACGAAGAACCTGAATGTGTCGGATTCGCGGGCCGGATCCTTCCGGTTGGCCGCCTTCCAGAGCAGGCTGCCGGCGATGGCGAAAATCGCGATGCCGACCAGAATGCCGATCAAAAGCGGCAGGTTGCCCTGGTCGAACTTGTGCTTGTAGAGCAAGACGATCCCGGCGATCTCGCCGCCAATGGCAATGATCCACGACAGCACGGCGAAAAGCCTAAGGCGCGTGGCGCCGGACTTCTGGCCCTGCGATGCCTGCCAGTCCTTGGTAACGTCTGTTGTCGGCTTGTTGTTGTCGGTCATGACCAGGTCCCCCGGTTTCGACACGTTTGCAGGGCGGCGTCATCGAACAGGCGCCCGGCGCAGCGTCATTGATCGAACGTCGCCTGCCTCAGCGACGAAAGCGCCACGGCAGACCGTGTCTCCATCCTTATTGCGCATGAGGGGATTCGTCCATAGCCACGGGGGCAGGGGCCGATGCGGTGGATGGTTGCGTTCTGCGCGCCCATCAGGTCACTCGCCAGCCGGCAGGGCAATCGCCTATGGCGCTCCCCCTCTCCGTCCGCTACGCTGCCACCTCTCCCCCATTTCATGGGGGCGAGGAAACGCTAATCTCTGAGGTCGCGCCCTCCGAAAGCTTGGGTTCCTCGCCCCCACAAAGTGGGGGAGAGCGACTATCTGGGGGGTCAAGTT